>JARLGT010000022.1 GCA_031292615.1 Coriobacteriia bacterium
ACGCGGTGCACCGCGGGTACATGGTGCTCCAACACTGCGGACCCCCTCCGCACAATTGCAGCCCTAAGATTCGTCCCCTGAGGGGATGGACGGCACCGCCGGCACGGTGCGGGCTAGCAGACCCACCACGCGACCTTATTCCTACGGTAACGGCGTGTCAACGGTCACAAATCGGGGCAGGATGGCGCACAATTGATACCAAAGAAACCCCAGTTCAGCGCGCTAGTCAATGCCCCGAGCCCAGCGCCACAAACGCAGTTTTGTGTCGGCGGAGATTCGGTCCTCGAGACGGCCTGAGGTACTCCCCGCCGGAGCATGCTCTGTCCACTCTCGGCTGCCGTCTCGAAGCTCGTCGGAGAACTCGGCCGACGACATCCGAGCGATGCTTCCGCCGAGCACCGCCCACTGCGTCGCGGCGTCGGAGGTCACGACGGTTGTCTCGTCCCCACGCTCGCGCGCGACTCGAGCGAGCGACTCGATCACCGAGTCGGCGTCGATGCCGAAGCGCGAAAAGATGACGGTTACGCCGGCGACGTGATGCGACACGCCGTCGGAGGCTCGGTTGTTGTGGCCATCGAAGACAACCGTCGCCTTCCACTCCCCATGCGCGAACGCCGACACGTCGGAGACCAGCGCGGCGCGCGCGGCGTCCAGATCGTCCTCGGCGAGGTGGGAGTAGGGCGGCGTCTGCTTGATAACGTTGTAGCCATCGACAATCAACGTGCGCATGGGTCGCTTCACGCCTCGGTCGCCGCTGCTCGGCGCAGCCACTCGTAGGCGATGGCGGTGGTAGCCTGCGCGACGTTCAGCGAGCCGACCTTGCCGGCCTGCGGGAGGCTCACGAGGAAGTCGCAGGTCTCTCGAGTCAGTCGGGCCAACCCCTCGCCCTCCGAGCCCATGACCAGCACGACCCGCCCTTCGAGCGGTGCGTCCCACACGCTTTGCTTCGAGTGCTCGGAGGCTCCGGCTATCCAGTAGCCCTCCTCCTTGCAGCGGACGAGCGACCGCACGATGTTGGCCTCCTGCGCAAGCGCAACGTGTGCGAGCGCTCCAGCCGACGCCTTGTAGGCAGCGGGCGTCACCGCCGCAGCGCGGCGATTCGCCACGAGCACGCCATCGGCGCCCACGACCTCGGCGGTGCGGACGATGGCGCCCAGGTTGCCGGGGTCGGTGATGTGGTCGAGCGCGATGATGAGCGACCGCTCCTTGCCCTGCGCGCGCGCCAAGACATCGTCGAGCGAAGCGTACTTGTAGGGCGCTGCATCGGCGATCACGCCCTGGTGCGCGCCACGCTCGCTTTGCGCATCCAACTCGCGCTTGGGGACGCGGGCGACCTCGACGCCGACCTCGGCCGCAAGGTGCGCAATCTCGTCGAGCGTTCGATCCGGCTTGGTGCCCTCGGCGATCATGACGCGGCGAATGGGCATGCCCGCTCTAAGCGCCTCGAACACTGCGTTGCGCCCCTCGATAGCGGCCATGCTGTTTCGCGCCTCCTACGGCTTGTAGATGACGCGCGCGCCCTGCTGCGTGTCCTCGATGACGAAGCCCAGCCGGTTCAGCCCGTCTCGGACCGCGTCTGCCAGCTCCCAGTTCTTCTGAACGCGAGCGGCTGCGCGAGTTGCAAGCATGGCGTCGACGGCTTCCTGCGCGTCGGCACCTTCGTAGCCCGCGACGTCCTTGGCCAGATCCAGCACGGCCGGCGGATAGGCTGCCTTCTCACCCTCGCCGATCTCGATGCCCAGTACACACAGTAGGTCGACGACCTTGTCCTCGGCCTGGCACAGCACGTCGCGGTCCTCTTCGCACAGGTCGACCTGGTACTTGGCGAGGAACGTGTTGGCCGCGCGCGCGAGTTCGAAGACCGAGGCCAGCGCTCGGGCGGTGTTGAAGTCGTCGTCCATATCGGCGTCGAACTTCTCACCCGTTGCTGCGATCGACGCCTTCAGGCCGTCGAGTGCATCACCGGGGACGCCGAATCCACACGCAGCCAAGTCGCGCGCCCAACGCAGGTTGCGCACGAGGTTGGAGAGGCGCTCGTATGCGTGGATCGTCTCTTCGAGACGCGTGTCCGAGAAATCGAGCGAGCTGCGGTAGTGCGTCTGCAGCATGAGGAGCCGGATAATGTTGCGGTCGTAGTGGGCCATGACGTCCTTGAGCAGCAGGAAGTTGCCGAGGGACTTGCTCATCTTCTCGTGGTTGATCTGTAGCATGCCGCCGTGCAGCCAGTAGCGCGAGAACTGCTTGCCGGTAGCAGCCTCGGACTGCGCAATCTCGTTCTCGTGGTGCGGGAAGATCAGGTCACTGCCGCCACCGTGAATATCGAACGGCAGTCCGAGCTCCATCTCCGACATCGCCGAGCACTCGATGTGCCAGCCGGGGCGCCCTTCGCCCCACGGGCTCGGCCAGTGCGGCTCGCCAGGCTTGGCAGCCTTCCACAGCGCGAAGTCGAGCGGGTCGCGCTTGCGGTCGTCGGCGTCGATGCGAGCGACGGTGTGAATCTCGTCGATATCTCGGCCAGACAGCTTGCCGTACTCGGGAAAGCTGCGGACCGAGAAGTAGACGTCGCCACCCACCGCGTACGCGTGCTCGGAAGCTATGAGCCGCTCGATCAGGTCGATCATCGCCGGAATCGTCTCGGTAGCCAGCGGGCGGATCGTCGGGTCCTCAACGCCGAGCGCGCGCATCTCGCTGATGAACGCCTCGGTGTACTTCGTCGCAACTTCGGCGGCCGGGATGCCCTCTTCGTTGGCCCGATTGATGATCTTGTCGTCCACGTCGGTGACGTTCTGGATGAACGTGACGTCAAACCCGCGGTGCTTCAGGTAGCGGCGAATCACATCGAAGGACAAGAACGTCCGAGCGTTGCCGATGTGGATGTAGTTGTAGACGGTTGGGCCGCAGACATACATCGCGACTTTGCCGGGCTCACGAGGTACGAACTCTTCCTTCGTGCGGCTCAACGTGTTGTAGACGCGCATCGGTTCCCTTTCCTTGCGAGGTATCAACGCTGTTTGTGACTCTCGGTCGACACGTCCCACGCCTGGCCGCCCTCGAACTCCACGGTAATGGAGCCGTCGTCGGCCTCGATGATGACCTCGTCGCCCTTGTCCTCCGGCGGCAGCGGGCCACTCGGACAGCGCTCTTCGATCCGGTCGATGCGCCGCTGAAGCGCACGGAACATCTCGACGACGGGGTCGGGCAAGTCCTCGTGGTGCAGGTCGATCGTGTCGACTCGGCTTCCGCCCCGGCGCACAACGCGGCCGGGGATGCCGACCACCGTGCACTGCGGCGGGACGCTCTCGATCACCACCGCGCCGCCGCCGATTCTGCTGCCGTGACCGATCGTGATGTTGCCGAGCACCGTCGCGCCCACGCCAACAATGACGCAGTTCTCCAGCGTTGGATGGCGCTTCCCGTGCTCCTTGCCTGTGCCGCCGAGAGTTACGCCCTGATAGAGCGTGACGTCGTCGCCGATAACCGTGGTCTCGCCAACGACCACGCCCATACCGTGGTCGATGAAGAAGCGCCGACCAATCGTGACACCAGGATGGATCTCGATACCGGTAAGGAAGCGGACGACCTGAGAGCCCCAACGGGCAAGCCCGTGTCGGCCATGATTCCACAGCCAGTGGTTGAACCGGTGGGCCCACAAGGCGTGAATGCCGGGATAGTTGAGCAGAACGCTCGCCGCAGATGTTGCCGCCGGGTCGCGATCTTTGACGCTCTTGATGTCTTCGCGCAGTCGGTCGAACATCGCCCCGCCTGTTGAGTGTGGCCAGCTTGCGCAGCGGTCAGGAAAGCCTGTCCGACCAGTCTAGCAGTGCTAACCGAGCTCGTGGGCAGGCCAGACGCGCTGGATCAGTACGACGGCTTGCGCGCCGACACCTTCTTCGCGCCCTTCAAAGCCGAGGCCCTCAGTCGTCGTGGCCTTCAGCCCGACGCATTCGGTGGCGACTCCCAGAGCTCGCGCAAGGTTCGCGCGCATGGCATCGCGGTACTCTGAGACCTTCGGGCGCTCGAGAATGAGCACGCAATCCGCGTCCACGACGCACCAGCCCTGGTCCGTCGCGAGCTGTCCGACGCGCTCCAGCAGCTCGATGGAGTTCGCCCCAGTGTAGGCGGGGTCGGTGTCGGGGAACAGCTTGCCGATATCGCCGGCGCGCAAAGCCCCCAACACCGCGTCGGCCAGCGCATGCGCCAGCACATCGGCGTCCGAGTGGCCGAGCAACCCGCGCTCGTGCTCGATCTCCACGCCGCCCAAGATCAGCTTGCGACCCTCGGCAAACGCGTGCACGTCATAGCCGAGCCCGATGCGCATCATGCCTAGCTCCCGCTCTGTCGGAATCGCAACGCTGCCTCCACGAGGACGAGGTCCTCGGCGACCGTCACCTTGATGTTATCGCGTGGACCCTCGAACACCAGCACCCGCCCGCCGTTGCGTTCGACGAGCGACGAGTCGTCCGTGCCGAGAAACCCGTCGGCCTTGGCGGCGGAGTATGCAGCGCGCAGCGGCTCGGCGCGGAAGATCTGCGGAGTCTGCACCGCCCAGAAACGGGCGCGCTCGGGGGTAGCCGCGATCTCGTTGCCGGCCACCACCTTCAATGTGTCGACGGCAGGATAGCCGACCACTACGCCGTCCGCCGTCGAGTCTGCGCTAAGTGCGGCGAGCACATCGGCGATGAGTTCGGATGTCACCAGCGGGCGGGCGCCATCGTGTACGAGCACGGTCCGCACGCTCTCCGGCACCTGCTCAAGCCCACTTGCGACAGACGCTTGGCGCGTGTCACCGCCAGGTGCGAAGGCCACCGGCGTTGCGAGTGCGAGCGGATCGACAGCGACCAGTCGGTACTCGGCGATCCGGTCGGGGTGGCAGACCACAACGATCAGGCCGACCTCGGGAGCAGCTTCGAATGCGGCCAGCGTCCAAGAGAGCACCGGCCTGCCCAGCGCCTCGGCTAGCTGCTTGCCTCCGGCGCGACCGAGCCGCTCTCCAGTGCCACCCGCGACGATAATGGCTGCGGTGCGAGGCTCGCTCATGCGCTGGCCTCGTCCGCGTCATCCTGGTTGGCTCGGGCGAAGATCATGCGCCCCGCCGATGTCTGTAGCACGCTGCTTACCTCCACGTCGATCTCGTGGTTGACGTGGCTCCGCCCGCCCTGCACGACGACCATCGTGCCATCGTCGAGGTAGCCCACGCCCTGCTCGGCTTCCTTGCCTGGCTTCGCGATCTTGAGCCGGATGAGTTCGCCGGGCAGGTAGTTCGGACGCAGGGATGTGGCGGCGTCGTTGAGGTTCAGGACCTCGATGCCGCGAACCCGTGCGACCTTGGCGAGGTTGTAGTCGACGGTGACCAGCGCGCTCTTGACGTCGGTAGAGAGTCGAAGCAGCTTGTCGTCGACCGCCGCCGTGTCGTGGTAGTCGGTTTCGAACACCTGGACGCGCTCGTTCTCGGGCAGCGCGGCGAGCAAGTCGAGGCCTCGCCGCCCGCGAGCACGACGCGTGTCGTCGGCCGAGTCGGCCAGCGTCTGCAGTTCGCCGAGCACGAAGCGCGGCACTCGGAGCGTACCCGGAAGAAAGCCGAGGCGATGCAGCTCGACGAAACGGCCGTCGATGATGGCGCTAGTGTCGAGCACCACCGTGCGTTCATCGGCGGTCATCAGCTCTACCGGTGCGAGGCGAGGGAACATCGCGGCGAAGTCTCGACGCTTCCACAGGGCGACGTTCACGAAGACGTAAACGCTCACGAGCATGAGCACGCCGGTCACAGCGACCGACAGCCACTCGGGTGTGAGGAGACGCAAAGGCTGAGACGCAAGAAGCGCGACAAGGAGGCCGATGATAAGTCCGGCGGTTCCCAGCAAGAGGTCTGCGGGGGCGATCTCCCGCACCCTGTGCTCGGCTTCTCGCCACAAGACGGTTAGCTCTCGGCCGACGATCCCGCCGAAGACGTACCCGATTGCTGCCCCAAGGATGATGAATAGGAAGATGACGTAGTACTGGGGAACACCGAGTTCTGTCTGCCATGGAACTAGTCTCGTGACTGCATACCCGCCCAGGAGACCCCCCGTTACGAACAAGAAACGGGTCATTGCCTGGATCATGGGTCTGGCGTTCGCGGCTTGGTAGGCCGCGCGCCCTCACCTCCCTGTCGGTTGGCGTGGTGGCCCCTTGGTCAGGAGCCTCGTATGAAATGGATGCTAACACAGGGGTTATCGGCATCCAGACGGGCGCACTACAGACGCTGGACGTGCGCGAAATGTGGAGATTCGCCGCTAGGCCGCAGTGTGTGCGCGAATCCGAGCCAGTCCGTTGACGATTGCTTTGGCCCGCCGAGTCCCCACGCCATCGACCTCGTCGAGATCGGCGACGCTGGCGCGCACGAGCGCCGGGAGCGACGTGAAGCGCTCGATGATGCGGCTGACCACCGTGGCGGGTAGCGCCGGAATCTGCGCCAGCACGCGATAGCCCCGCGAGCGGACGTGCTGCTCGGCGCGGTCCGAAGCAGTCAGGCCGAGCTCGTGAGCCACAGCGTCGGCCTCGAGCAAGCGCTCGAGCGGGAGGTCGCGCAGGCGCAGCATGATGGCGGTGGCGTGTCGGAGCGTCGGCTCCGACGCGTAATCGCGGATGAGGAGCTGGTAGGCGTCGTCGATGTTGGCCGAGAGTTCGTCGGCCTGCATTTGGACGAGGCGGCCCTCGGTGCCGAGCGCCCCGATGTAGCGGCTGACCTCGCGGTTGACGCGCTGCGCCATCTCGAAGCGACCGATCGCCTCGGCGACGTCGCCGAGCGTGACGGTATCGTCGAACTCCAGGTGGGTAAGGCGGTCGAGCACCTCATCGAGACGGGTGCGGTAGTTCTGCAGGGTGGAGAGCGCCTGGTTGGCCTTCGCCAGCAGAACCTCGGTGTTCTCGAGGGTCACGCGGCGTCCGCGCAGGTAGAGGCTGACTACTTCTCGGCGCTGCGAAACAGAGATGACCAGCGCGTTGGTCTGGCGGCTCACGCGCTCGGCAGTGCGGTGGCGCATGCCAGTCTCGGAGGTAGGCAGCGTCGCGTCGGGGACCAGATGCACGTTGGCGCGCAGAATGCGCTCGGCGTTGTGGTCGAGAATGATCGCGCCGTCCATCTTCGCGAGCTCGAAGAGACGCTGCGGAGTAAACGGCGTGTCGATAGCAAAGCCACCGTTGCAGACATCGTTGACGGCGGCCTCGTCGCCGATGACGACCAGCGCGCCGGTTCCGGCGGCAAGAATCATGTCCAGACCTTCACGGAGGCGAGTGCCTGGAGCGACCTTCCGAAGCTCTTCGCGAAGCATCTCTCTCGTTCGCTGGTCGATCACCGGGAGTCCCGTCTGATTGAGGGTGTCGGATAGATTCTGCCACGACCGAGCTGCCGGAGTAACAGGATTCTGCTGGTCGGCGCCTACGGCGACCGCGGTTGCATCGGCCGGCGTGCTCATGAGAGCACCTTCAGCGCATCCGAGATCGTCGCCACATCCTGCAGTGCGGAGCCAGCTGCGGCCTTCATCGACGCCGGTGCCGCACCATAGACCCGCTTCATGCCCAGGCGGGTCGCTTCCTTCAGACGTGCCGAGGCTTGGGCGACGGGCCGCACCTGACCGGTGAGCCCCAACTCTCCGAACGCGGCGACATCGAGTGGCACCGGCCTGTCCTTGAGTGCCGAGGCCAACGCGAGCGCGAGCGGCAGGTCGACCGCAGGCTCGACGATACGCAGCCCGCCGACCACCGAGACATACACGTCCTGGCCGGCAAAGGAGAGTCCCGCTCGGCGCTCGAGAACCGCGATGACCTGCAGCAGGCGACCGGTGTCGATGCCGTTTGCAAGACGCCGCGGGGCCGGAAGGTAGCTCGGCGTGACGAGCGCCTGTACCTCGACGAGCAGCGGACGCGTGCCCTCCATCGCGGCCATGACCGCCGAGCCCGGCACCGCCTCGTGCCGCTCGGCCAGCAGCGCGGCCGAGGGCGACCCCACGCCGAGAAGCCCGGCCTCCGCCATCTCGAAGATGCCAATCTCGCTTGCCGAGCCGAACCGGTTCTTCACCGCGCGAACGATGCGGAAAGCGTGGTCGCGGTCGCCTTCGAAGTACAGGACCGCATCGACCATGTGCTCGAGTACGCGGGGGCCGGCAATCGCGCCGTCCTTGGTGACGTGACCGACGATGAGCGTGATGACGCCGAGGTCCTTCGCGGCGCGCATCAGCCGAGCCGTGCATGCGCGCACCTGCCCGACGCTGCCCGGCGCCCCCGCCAGCTCGGAGTCGAAAGCAGTCTGTATCGAGTCGACTACGAGAACTGCCGGCTTTCGTTGACGCACCGCTGCTTCAACGACAGCGACGTCCAGCTCGGGCAGAAGCGATACGCGTTCCGAGGAGACGCCCAACCTTCGCGCGCGAAGCCCTACCTGCTGCGGCGACTCCTCTCCGCAGACGTAGAGCACATCGGCGCCCGAGCGCCCCAAGGCGTCGGCCGCCTGAAGCAGGAGCGTCGACTTGCCGATGCCCGGCTCGCCACCCAGCAACACCAGCGACCCGCCAACCAGCCCGCCGACCAGCACACGGTCGAGCTCTGCTATGCCGGTCGAGGTGCGAGTCGCCTCGACAGCACCCGCCGCGTCCAGGCCGACCGGCTGGACAGATACACGTGCAGCCTGCCGGTTTGACCCGACAGGCTGCACGATCTCCTCAACGAAACTACCGAACTCACCGCAGTCGTTGCAGCGGCCCATCCAACGCGGGGCTGAGGCCCCGCAGTTCTGACACCGCCATGAGCTGCGGGCTTTGGCCATACGCTACTCGCCGGCCGCGCCGCCGGAGGCGGCACCGCCGCGACCCGACGAACTGCGCTCGACCATCGTCTTTACCTGTGCGTCCACGCTCTTGGGCGCGCGGTGTGACGGGATAGCCACACTACCCTCGCCCTTGCGGAACGCGGCCTTGCCATCCTCGACGTAGACCTCGATTACGTCGCCAGCGGTCCAGTTGCCGCCGAGAATCTGCTCGGAGAGCGGGTCTTCGAGGCTGCGCTGGATTGCGCGGCGCAAGGGACGGGCGCCGAGCGTCGAGTCGAAGCCTTCGAGTGCTAGCAGGCTGCGGGCTTCCGGGCTCAGCGTGATTCCGAAGCCTTGGAGCAGGAGCTGGTCGCGCAGGCGGTCGACCATCAGGTCGACGATCTGCTCGATCTCCTCGTGGCTCAGGTCGTGGAAGACGATGACCTCGTCGACACGGTTGAGGAACTCGGGCTTGAAAGCCTTCTTGAGTTCGCCAGTGACGCGTTCCTTGACCATGTCGTAGCCGATGCCGCCGTCCGCGTCCTGCGGGGCGAAGCCCAGCGTGGTCTGCTTGACGATGTCGCGGGCGCCGATATTGCTCGTCATGATGATGATGGTGTTCTTGAAGTCGACCTTGCGACCTTGGGCGTCGGTCAATCGGCCCTCCTCCAGAATCTGGAGCAGGATGTTGAAGACGTCCGGGTGGGCCTTCTCAATCTCATCGAACAGGATCACGGAGTATGGCTTGCGGCGCACGGCCTCGGTAAGCTGGCCGCCCTCGTCAAAGCCAACGTAGCCAGGAGGCGAGCCGACCAGGCGCGACACCGTGTGCTTCTCCATGTACTCGGACATGTCGAGGCTGATGAGAGAATCCTCGCTGCCGAACAGGAAGTTCGCGAGAGCCTTGGACAGCTCGGTCTTACCCACGCCCGACGGGCCGAGGAAGATGAACGAGCCGCTGGGACGACGCGGGTCCTTCAGGCCAGCGCGTGCACGGCGAATCGCCTTGCTGACCGCGACGACAGCCTCGTCCTGCCCGACGATTCGCTCGTGCAGCACCGTCTCCATCCGTAGGAGTTTGGCGGTCTCCTCCTCGGTCAGCGCGGTAACCGGCACGCCGGTCCACATCGACACGACCTCGGCGATCTCGTGCTCCGTGACCTCGACGACGCGCCGCGTGTCGGGCTTGAGCCACTCCTCTTCCATCTGGCGTTTCTCGGCAAGGATCTGCTTCTCGCGGTCGCGCAGTGCGGCGGCCTTCTCGAACTCCTGAGCCTCAATGGCCGCTTCCTTCTCAGTGCGTACCTGACGCAGTCGGTCGTCGACCTCTTTGACACCAGGAGGTGCCGTCATCATCTTGATGCGCATCTTGGCGCCGGCCTCGTCCATCAGGTCGATGGCCTTGTCGGGCAGGAAGCGGTCGGAGATGTAGCGGTCGGCCAGGTTGGCGGCAGCGACGAGCGCCTCGTCGGTGATGGTGACGCGGTGGTGTGCTTCGTAGCGGTCGCGCAGACCCTTGAGGATCTGAATCGTCTCTTCGACGCTGGGCTCGCCAACCGTGATGGGCTGGAAGCGACGCTCGAGCGCGGGATCCTTCTCGACGTACTTGCGGTACTCGTCGAGCGTGGTGGCTCCGATGGTCTGCAGCTCGCCGCGGGCGAGCGCGGGCTTGATGATGCTGGCCGCGTCGATTGCGCCCTCAGCGGCACCTGCGCCCACGAGCGTGTGCATCTCGTCGACGAACAGGATGATGTCTCCGCGCTCGCGGATCTCCTTCATGACCTTCTTGAGCCGGTCCTCGAACTCGCCGCGATATTTGCTGCCGGCGACGAGCGCTGCAAGGTCCAGCGTGTAGAGCTGCTTGTCCTTGATCGTCTCGGGCACCTCGTCAGACGAGATGCGTTGCGCGAGGCCCTCGGAGACGGCGGTCTTGCCCACGCCCGGCTCGCCGATCAGGACCGGATTGTTCTTCGTGCGACGCGACAGGATCTGCATGACGCGTTCGATCTCGCTCGCGCGGCCGATGACCGGATCGAGCTTCCCGTCGCGCGCTTGGCGCGTGAGATTGCGGCCGAACTCGTCGAGTAGCGCCGTGCCGCCGCCTCCGCCGCCGCGACGCTCTTCGCCGGGCTCGCTGGGCTTGCCGTAGTGGCCGGAGAGCAGCTGGATAACTGCCGAGCGGACCTTCTCGAGATCGGCGCCGAGGTTGAGTAGCACCTGCGCGGCCACGCCCTCGCCCTCACGGATCAGGCCGAGGAGGATGTGCTCGGTACCGATGTAGTTGTGTCCCAGCTGCAGCGCCTCGCGAAGCGAGAGCTCCAAGACCTTCTTTGCACGCGGCGTGAAGGGGATGTGCCCGGTGGGCACGAACGTGCCTCGGCCGATAAGGTCTTCGACCTGCGCATGGACGTCCTCAAGCGAGATGTTGAGCGACTCGAGCGCTTTGGCTGCGATTCCGTCCTGCTCGCGAATGAGCCCGAGCAGCAGGTGCTCGGTGCCGATGTAGTTCTGATTGAGCATGCGCGCCTCTTCTTGGGCGTATACAACCACCCGGCGTGCCTTCTCGGTGAATCGCTCGAACATGAGCGCCCTCCCTATCGCATCGGCGGGGTACCCGCCGGAAGCATTCATCAGTGCATGTATCGGAAGTATACCCGCCGAGTCTGACAACCAATGACGGGTACGGCACTGAAAGCAAGGGAAATGCCAGAGACTTGAGTCTACCGCACTTAGATTTCCCGCCGAGCAGAACGCTTGGAGCGCTACTCAGCTTCCGGGCGCATGTGCGGGAAGAGCAACACGTCACGAATCGACGCCGAGTCGGTCAGAAGCATGACGAGGCGGTCGATGCCCAAGCCCATGCCGCCAGCCGGAGGCATGCCGTACTCCTGCGCGCGCAGGTAGTCGGTGTCGACCCACATCGCCTCATCGTCGCCGGCGTCCTTCGCAGTGGCCTGCGCTTCGAAGCGCTCGCGCTGATCCACCGGGTCGACGAGTTCCGAGAATGCGTTGGCGAACTCTCGGCCGGTGATGATGAGCTCGAAGCGATCGGTCAGCTCGGGGTCGTCGTCGTTGCGGCGAGCTAACGGGGAGATCTCGGCGGGATACATCGTCACGAACGTCGGCTCGACGAGCGTGTGCTCGACGAGCTTCTCGAACAGCTCGGTGATGAGCTTGCCCTTACCGAAGCCCGTCTCCCACGTGACGTCGTGCTTGTCGCACAGCGCGCGCAGCTCGTCGAGGCTTCGCGCGAAGCTGACGTCCTCGCCGGCCTCGGCTCTGGTGAGCTCGATCATGCTCGCGCGGCGCCAGCGGCCTCGCTGCGAGACCTCCGTGCCCTGCTAGGTGATGTCGAGCGTGCCGAGAACCTGCTGGGCGGAGCTGATGATGATGCCCTCGGTCAAGTCCATCATCGAGTTCATATTGCCGAACGCCTCGTAGGCCTCGAGCATCGTGAACTCCGGGTTGTGCCGCACGCTGATGCCCTCGTTGCGAAACGAGCGGTTGATCTCGTAGACGCGTTCGAATCCACCCACGAGCAGGCGCTTGAGGTAGAGCTCCGGCGCGATGCGCAGATAGAACTCCATGTCCAGCGCGTTGTGGTGCGTAACGAACGGTTTTGCGGTTGCACCGCCGGGGATGGGGTGCAGCATCGGCGTCTCGACCTCGAGGTAGCCTTGCTCCTCCATGTAGCGGCGAATCGCAGCAACGATCTTGAAGCGCGTCGTGAAGACGTCACGCACTTCGGGATTGACGATCAGGTCGACATAGCGCTGACGATAGCGGGTCTCGGTGTCGCTCAGGCCGGAGTGCTTGTCTGGCAGCGGGCGCAGCGACTTGGAGAGCAGCGTGACGGCCGTCGGGGCGACGGACAGCTCGCCTCGGCGCGTGCGGAGCACTGCGCCTACCGCGCCGACCCAGTCGCCAAGATCGAGGTTCCTGATGGCCTCGAACGCGTCCTCGCCCACGATGTTGATGCGCGTGAAGAGCTGCAGGTCACCGGTGGCATCGCGGATGACAAGGAAGATGACCTTGCCTTGGTCGCGCTTGGCGACGACTCGCCCGGCGACGCTGACAACGTCCTCGGTCTCAGCGCCCGTCTCGAGCCCAGCGTAGTCGGCCTCGAGCTGTGCAGCGCGCGCAGTGACGTCCCAACTATCGAGATAGGGCTGCTGGCCGGCGGCGCGAAGCGCGTCGAGCTTGGCTCGGCGAACGACGAACGGGTCGTCTTCGACGGCGGCTTCGGGGTTCTCGGCGGAGGTGATCTCCTCGTCGGCCATGCGGACTATCGAGTGATCGCGAGGACGGTGTACTCGATGACCTTGCCCGAGGGCGTGGTCACCTTGACGGTGTCGCCCTTCTTGTGGCCGAGGATTGCGGCACCGACCGGTGACTCGTTGGAGATCTTGTCGGCGGAAGGATCGGCCTCGGCGGAACCAACGACCTGATAGGTGCGCTTCGCGCCGTCAGCAGTCTCAAGCTCGACCTTGCTGCCCAGCGTCACCTTGGTGGGGTTGGTCTTGGGTGCATCGATGATGGTTGCGCTCGCGAGGATCTGGGTGACCTCAAGGATGCGGCTCTCCACCCACGACTGCTCGTTCTTGGCGTCGTCGTACTCAGAGTTCTCGGAGATGTCCCCGAACTCCTTGGCCTCCTTGATGCGCTCCCCGACCTCTCGGCGGCGGACCGTCTCGAGATGCCTGAGCTCATCTTCGAGCTTGGTCTGGCCCTCGGCGGTAAGTGCGATATCTTTGTTCATCTGAGGCTCCGTATCAGGTCACGTCCGCGCGCGTCTTGCGCGCTGCGTGGCGGGTAACGCGAGGGCTGCCCGCGAAGTGGTTCAAGGCAGCCCGGCAGAATGTCCACCGCAGTATATACGAATGCGTGGAGCTTACAACCGTGAATCACATCTGTCTGGCTAGGGCTGCTGCGGTTTGTCAGATGACTTGGCTTCGGCGTCCTCTGGAGAGCTAGGCTCGTCGGGGAACGCGCGCATCGGTTTGCGTATCTTCTTCGCAGCGTCGGGCAGCCTGCGGGGCAGGAAGATTATCGCCACGATGATGGCAATAACGATCAGCCCTCCGGGCGACAAGAGCTTCATCAACATTGCTACCTCCAGCGGCGCAGGGCCGCGCAATCGGAAGTCGGATACAACAACGCGCGCCGCAGGTGGGCGCGCGTTGAAAGCGTGCGTTGGGAGGGCGGGCTACTCTTCGGCGTCCTTGGCAGCAGGCTTCTTCTCGGCCTCGGCCTTGGCAGCCGCCTCGGCTGCGGGAAGCTCCTCGTCCTCGTCCTTGCCCTCCGCGCCGTCGCGGATCGACTTCATCGTCTTGCCCAGCGACTTGCCCAGCTGCGGCAGCTGCTTCGGGCCGAAGATGATCAGCACGATGATGAGGATGATGATCAGGACCTGGGGCTCGAAGAGCTTCATGTGGTGCCTCCGTACGAGTAGGTATCGGTCGATGCCGGTCGACCGGCTGTATGCCGCAAGTAGCGTACCACCAGTCTTATGCTCTCGCCACGCTCTCAGCGCGTGACAGGTAGTAAAGAGTATGGAGCAGTTCACGAACCGGGTCCGTGTTGTGCAGCGTGACATCGTGCGGCACATCAACAAACGCGGTCGAGTAGTTCACTATGACGCGGATTCCAGCTTTGCACAGACGATTGGCGACCGTCTGTGCCTCGTCGGCGGGAACCGCGATGACGCCGAATCGGATGTTCTGCTCGGAGACGACGCGTTCGAGTTCGTTGACGTCGCGAACTATCAGGTCTCCGATGCGCTGGCCGATCTTGCGGGGGTCGCTGTCAAAGACGCCAGCGACGATGAAGCCCCGCGAGCGCAGGCCATCGTAGCGAGCGAGTGCGGCACCGAGGTTTCCCGCGCCAACGATTGCGATGCGCTGGATGTGATCGGAGCCGAGAATGTGCTGGATCTGGTCGGTGAGCAGCGAGATCTCGTAGCCGACACCGCGCTTCCCGAACTGCCCGAAATAGGCGAGGTCTCGGCGAATCTGTGCGGCGTTGACCTCGGCGAGTTCGGAGAGTCGAGCCGAGGAGACTGTCTCGCTCCCCTCTCCCCTGAGGTGCAGCAAGACGTTGAGGTACGCAGGGAGTCGTTCGACCACCCCTTGCGGTATGCGCTGCTCACCCTGAGCTGTGGACACTGCTGTACCCCGAATCGCTGCCGGTCGATTCCGGTCTCAATCGTAACGACTGTTACAAAGTCGGACAAGAAGCAGAACGCCGAGCGGCACCTTACGCCGATAAGTGCGATGTTTTGCAGCCTCTAGCCTAGCGGCGAGCGGTTCAAGACGTCTAGAACGTCGGAGCGAGTGATGATTCCCGCAAGATGGCCCTCCCGCACGACCATCAACGCACCTGGCTTGTCGCCCGCAAGTCTGCCGAGCGTGGACTGCACCGGTGTCGATGCGTCGATGCTCAGGTTGCCGAGGTCTCTGTCGGTGATGTCGGCGACCTTGACGTACGGCCAGTCCGCGCGCGCGATCGTCTTGACGTCGCCGAGCGAGACGAGGCCGATGATCGCGCCTTGGTAGATTACGGGGTACCGGCTGTGCTGGCGGCCGAGCAGGTGATCTTGAACGAGTGCCTCCACGGACAGCTCGCCATCCACGTACTCCGGGTGCCACGTCATGATTCGCTCGACAGTCAGGCCGGCAAGGCGCGATTGGACCTCCTGCTGCCGATAGGCTGCCCCAGCAAGCCAAGCGATGAACCAGCCGAGCAGCCCGAACCAGACCAGGCCGCCGTCGTGGAGGTACAGCACGCCCCACAGCGCGAGCGCGACAAGCCCCCATCCGATGACCTGCCCAGAGCGTGCAGCCCATCGGGTCGCCTTCAGGATGTCGCCCGTGATCGCCCAGAGGATCGAACGGAGCACACGCCCCCCGTCGAGCGGAAACCCAGGGAGCAGGTTGAACAGGCCGATGAATAGATTGATGCTCGCGAGGTAGGCCAGCGGCGCTGTGAACCACCACGGCGATGTCGCCAGCATGAGTGTGTAGGCGAGAAAGCAGCTACCCGCAATCAGCAGGCTCATCAGAGGCCCCGACGCGGCCATCAACAGTTCGCGCCCCGGCGAGCGCGGCTCTTCTTCGATCTGGGCGACGCCGCCGAAGATGAACAGCGTAATCTTGGCGACGTTGCCGCCTTCGAGCTTGGTCACAAGCGCGTGGCACAGCTCGTGCGCAAGGATCGATGCGAAGAAGAGCAGCGCGGTGACGATCCCCAGCGCGCCGAGCAGCCATGCAGGCGCTCCCGCCGCGCCGTGAATCGCTGGGTAGTAGGAGGTCGCCAACGTCACCGAGACGAGCGCGAAGATAACGACCCAGCTCAGGTTCACCTCAAACGGGATCCCAAAGATCTTGCCGAGCCGAAACGATGGAATGTCGAACACGTCCGCCTCCGCCCGCTTGCAGGGCGGTGGGCCCGCCGGCAGCGCGGCGGGCCGACCCCGGAATCGCAGTCGAAACTAGAACGCCGCGCCTTCAAGCGCATGCGAGCAGATGCACTCACGGACGCTCGGAAGCGCCGGAATCATCGAGTAGATGAGGTCCTTGACCCTACTGTTGTTCTCGTTAAACACGCGCACGACCTCGTCGTTGGAGACTGGCTCGGCGCCTTCGGCCCCGGCGTCATGGTCAGTGATCAGCGAGATATTGACGTAGCAGATCTCCAGCTCACGGGCGAGGTAAGCCTCAGGGTACTGGGTCATGTTGATGACTTCCCAGCCTTGCGAGGCGAACCACTTGGACTCCGAGCGGGTCGAAAAGCGTGGCCCCTGGATCACAACGACGGTGCCCGTGGGATGGGCCGTGATGCCGAGCGCCTGCGCCTTGTCGATCGCAACTTGGCGCATCGCGGGACAGTAAGGGTCGGCCGAGGACACGTGTGTCGTGATTGGGCCGTCGTAAAACGTGTCAATCCGGCCCCACGTGCGGTCAACGAACTGGTCGCAGATAACGAAGTGTCCCGGCTCGATCTCGGGCTGCAGCGAGCCGCACGCGTTTGGTCCGATGATCTGCGAAACGCCGATCTCCTTCATGGCCCAGAGGTTCGCGCGGTAGTTGATCTTGTGCGGCGGCAGCGAGTGGTCCTTGCCGTGGCGCGGCAAGAAGGCGACCGTCCGGCCACCGATCTCCCCAACCATGACCGCAGAAGACGGAGCACCGTACGGCGTGTTGACCTTGTACTCGCGCGGGCTATCGAGCAGCTCGTAGAAACCGCTGCCACCGAAGACGCCAATCTCGGCCTTCGGGTATTCAGACATGGCGTTCACTCCTTGATTCGACGAGACATTTGGCTCGAGGGAGCCGTTTGTACGATTCTAGTCGATACCCGCCGATGAAGCGGCGCTGTCTGCAAGCTCGTTCTAGGCCGAGAGACGTCCGAACGGTGCATCCTCGCTCAAAGCAGCCGGTCGGTCGTCCTCGGCGGCCCTGGGGGCCCACAGTGGACGTCGGAACAGGTTTCCCGCGTCTGTCCACACTTCGTCGACACGGGCTGCCGCCGCGAGCAGCGCCGAGAAGCCCGCGGCCTTGGCGTCCAAGTTGTCGGCGTGGTGCAGCAGCAGCGCCTCCATCGTCGATGGCCGCTTGGGCGAACCCCACTCCAGCTCACCGTGGTGCGAGAGGATCGCGTGCTCGAGAAGCATCATCCGCTCGACTGGCACCCGAACCCGCCCCCTAGCCAGCGCATCACGGACGAGTCGAAGTCCGAGAACGACGTGACCGACCAGTCGACCTTCATCGGTGAACTCGATTGCGGTGCCGAAGGACAACTCTTCGCACTTACCGATGTCGTGAAGGAGGGCGGCCGTAACGAGCAGGTCTCGGTCGACACCCGCGTACTGGTCTGACAGGGAGCGGCAGAGCGCCGTCACTGCGATGGTGTGTTCGATCAGGCCCCCGAGGTATGCGTGGTGATAGGCCTGCGAGCCCGGGCATTCTGCAAAACGCTCGAAGAAGCCGCGGTCCGTGAATACGGCGCGCAGCACCTTGCGCAGTTCGGGATCGGACACGCCGTTGACGAGCGCCTTGAACTCGCGAGTGAGATCCTCCCCCGAGCGAACCCCGCGCGCGATCAGATCCTCGGCATCCCAGCGCTGGGCGGGCCGCATCGACTCGACCGAGATGCGCTTGACTCCGCGAAACGTCGTGACCGTGCCCTTCACCTGGACAACAGCACCGACGGGAACCGACGAGGCGTCTTGGCTCGGCCTGAAGCAAACGGCCGCAATCTGACCCGTGCGATCGGCCAGCTCAAGCGACAGGTACGCCTCACCCGTCCGCGCAGCACGCATCTCCTTGGACCTCAAGGCGAAGGGAGCCTCGACCTTAGAGCCCTCGGCCAGCTCGTTGACGTAGTTGCGCTTCATGGCCTGTCACCTCTCGACACCGCCGTATTCTCATCTCGGCGATACCGTAGCGGACGGGTCTGACATCTACGTCAGTGCACGGACGTTGACATGCGTTCCAGGCTCGACGCCATAACGATCCATCGCATTGCCCATGTTGACCGAGAGCGTCAGCCAGCCCGAGGAGTCAACCAGAGCCACCGGGTCCCCCTCGGTCACGTCGGAGAATGTGCGCATGAAGGGCACCGTGAGATTGTTGTGGCCGAGACCCACCTCCAGCGTCTGCACCCTGAGGCCAAGCGCGTCGATGTCCTCAACCGGGATATTGAATCGCAGTGAGCCAAAGCGGTCGGCCTCGAGGACCTCGCCACGCACGTAGACGCCGTCAACGACGTAGCGACCGAACGGCGCTGGCACCAGATCATCCGCACTGACCGGCGAGCCGAGTGAAGACGGCTCAACACCGCAGGCAAGTGCCGCGGCCGCGGGCGCTAAGACGTCTCGGGCATGAAACGTCGGCAGCGGGCCGCGATGGTCGACTTTGACGGCGTCCAGCGCATAGGCCTCGGCAACGCCACCTGCGCGCCACGCCGCAGGCAGCAAGACTCCGTTGTCGGGACCGACGAGTCTCGTCCCCTGCTTGGTGATGATGCACAGGTCACGGCGCCCTCCACCAACGCCCGGGTCGACAACGACCAGATGGATCGCGTCGGGAAGCTGGTATACGCCCGAGGCCGCCATCGCCGCTGCCTTGCGGATGTCAAAGGGCGGGATCTGGTGACCCAGATCGACAATCTGAGCCATCGGACAGGCACGCAAGATGATTGCGTGGCATACGCCCACCCATGTGTCTTCAAGACCGAAATCGGATGCAAAGGCAATGAGCGACTGCAAGGAGACCTCCTGGTGACCGGACACACTGAGAGCGGGCGGCGTTTACACTAGTATGGTCATACCCGACCACGGAGGTCCCGAAGTGCGCCGCATGTCCCGCCTCATGCTCCTGCTCGCCGTGCTCGCGCTGTTCGTCGTCTCCGCGACAGCCCTCGCAGGCTGCGGCCCGACCGGCCCTGAATGGGTCGAGCATGGCGGCACCTATACAACCGAGAGCCTGGCCACACTCTACTCGAAGGCCGATATCAGCAAACTCGCCTCCCAGACACCTAGTGACGTCGCCAAGCTGCGACACGACGCGCTCACCGGCCTGCGCCAGCGCGATGCGGCAGCAGCAGCCGCTGCGGATCTGGTGACCAAGATCCTGCCCTCGGACACGCGAGGCGTCCCCGTCTACGTCGAGAAGGCCACCGTGAGCGGCGAGCCGGCCATCATCGTGATTGAAGCCACCGGGCGCCCGAATGGCCCGCTCAGCACAAAGCGGCTGTGGGCAATCTCCGAGCAGGGCGCCGTGCTGTTCGTCGGGAACCACTAGCCGCACAGGCGCAAGCGGTACTCCTCGAGCACATCGACAGGCACTTGCTTAGCCCAGCCGCGCTCCAGCTCATCCCAGATGTCGGTACCACTGCGCCCTGAGGAGCGCAGGTCCTCGACGACGGTGGCCACCACAAAGCGCGCTGCTGCTCTCGGCGAACCCTGCCGGCGCACGCTCCTGCGCCGCACGACCGCCGAGAAGTACGCCTCGGTGCGTCGCGCAGTCTGGGGGCTCACCGGTCCGGCAGGCACGCGCACCCCCTGCCGCGTGGCGCGAAGTGCCTCCTCGGCGACCTCGGGAAGTACGTCGCGTGCGATGGCCTCCTCGGCGAGCCGAGTCAGTAGCTGTGTGAAGCTGGAACCGGTCTGTGTGTAGCCCATCCGATACCTCCTACGAACGTCTGTTCGCAGACAGTACCGGACGGGTCTGACATCGAGATCCCGAGCGCCTACTACCTAGCGCCTGCGAGGCGAATCGCTAGGGCGACAAGCGCGCCTCGCAGGAGGCCCGCCAGCCACATCTCGAGAAACGCCACAGCTACCGCCACGGCAATCGGCGCCAGTGCCTGGCTCAGGCGCTCGGCGCGGCGTTCGAACGGCGGGAGCATGCACACCATGATCAGGTTGACGGAGGTCAGCGTCCCGACGATCGCGAGCGCGGCTAGAATCGGGTAGCCCACCCCCAGGAGAGGCAGTCCCCAGTACACGACCGCGTACGTCACCGGAACTGCAGCAATCCAGATTGCCAGGCGCCGAGGCGTGTTGAGCACGCGCTCCTGCGAGCCGGTGCGCCACAACTCGTCGTTGAGCATCGGCGTGATGACCGCACCGATGGCGAATCCGGCCAGAAGGCCGGTGATGAGCCGCAGCTCGTTATTGGTCGACCGAAGTCCCGCGTACTCGGTCCCGCCGTCAAGCGCCATCGCCCCGATCATCAGCGCGATAGCGATCCATCCGGAGCGCGTAGGTAGCTCGCGTGGCCGAGAACCCCGGTGGAGCCAGGAGATGAGCGCGAGCGAAACCAGCACGCCGATGTAGATCCCTGTATCGCGCGCGCAGACCGGCAGCTGGACGCCACCCCCGAAGAACGACCGCTCGGGAAGCTGGTGGCACAGGCCATAGCCCATCCAGTGGAGCACCGCTTGTAGCAACACAACCCCTTACGAAGCCGAACGGCAGGCCCCCAAAAGGAGGCCTGCCGTCTTGCGTCCGGATGGTCGGGATGGCGGGATTCGAACCCACGACCTCTCGGTCCCGAACCGAGCGCTCTACCAAGCTGAGCCACATCCCGGCGAGGCGCTATGCTAGCACGCCCTTCCCCCGAGCGCAAAGCGCGATTCTCGCCTTTGTCTGGCTTCGTGACCTGCACGCTTCGTGGCGCCAAAGAGAGGAGCCCGACCCTCTCGGGGCCGGGCTCCTCGGCGTTGCCGATACAAGGCTTGTGGCTAGAAGCCCTGCTTCTTCAGTTGCGCTGCACGGTTGACGTGGCAGTCCGAGCAGAACGCCTCGGCGTGGCAGCCTGTCTGGCCACCATTCTTGCTGTCATAGCAGCTCGCCGCACCGCTCTTGTTGACGGTGGCCGGGTGGTACTTCAGCCAAGCCTGACCAGCCACGTAACCGTTCTTGTGGTGGCATGCGTCGCAGTAGGTGGTGTCGTGACAGTTCGCACACACTGCAACGTTCGACTTGCCGGTGTTCAGCAGGTCGACGTGCGCTCCACCGTTGCCGCCCACAGGACCCGCCGAGGCGTCCTTGAGGCCGAAGCCCTGAGCGTGCGGCATTTCCAGCTTGTGGCAGGCCATGCAGAAGGCAGAGCTCGTCAGCGTGGCCGGATCACCAGCGTGGCAGTAGGTGCACAGCGTTCCATCCTTCTGGTACAGGGCTGCGTGCGTACCAACGTTCGGCGGCGCCATCTTCAAGAAGTTGGATGCCTTGTGAGACGCGGGCATGACCTTGTTCTTCTGGTGACAGTTCTGACAGAAGCTCTTGTCTGCGTGGCACTTGGCGCACGATGCCGGGCCTGCAGCCTCGACCTTGGTTCCGTGGATCGAGATCCAGGACTGGGTCGTCGAAGAGCCGACGTGGTGGCAGTTGCTGCACAGCTCGGGCCACGTGTGACAGTTCGCGCAGAGCGCGGGGTTCGCACGACCCTGCGTGGCGTGGACACCGGGCGTCGTCTTGAACTGGTCGGTGTGAGGCATCTGGGTCTTGTGGCAAGCGACACAGAACGGTGCCGACGTGCCGCCAGGACCGTGACACACGGCGCAGGTCTCGGTCGAGTCGAGCGCCGCGAGGGCGTGACCGGCCGACGGGGACGCCGGGGTGGAGCCGTACGCCGTCATCGGCGGCTTGGGGCCGTGGAGCCAGCCGGCGGCCTTGTGCGACGACGGGAATACCTTGTTCCTCGTGTGGCAGTCCGAGCAGAAGGACGTGGCGTGGCATCCGAGGCAGGACTTGATGCCAGACTTGGCAACTGCCTTCGGGTGCTGCGTGGTCCACGGCTCGGCGGGGTTGAACGTGTAGCCGGCCAGCTGCGTGCCATGGTGGCACTTGTTGCAGAAGTTCGGGTCGTCCTTGGTGTGGCACATGACGCACTTGTCCGGAATCTGAGCCGAGATTGCGGGGTGGCCGAGTGGATCGGTGGCGTCCTTCGGCTTCTTGAACTCGTCGGAGTGCGGCATGTCCGTGCCGTGGCAGTCGTTGCAGAACTGCGTCTTGTGGCAGGTGCCACAGTAGTAGACCTCGTTGACCGGCACGAGCTTCTGGCCGAGGGTCAATTTGGTGTCCGTGCTCGTCTTCCACTCACTCTTGCGCTCAGGAGAAGCCGAGGCGTCCTTGCTCTCCTTGAGGGCCTCCTGCACTGAGTCGTAGGCCTCGAGCGCCAGCTTTGCGTGCTGCTTCGGGAAGAAGTCGGCCTGCAGGTGGCTGGGAGGCTTGAGCTCGAAACCAGGCGTGTGGCACAGAGCGCAGGTGCCCGGCGCCGGCGAACCGGTCTCCAGGCCGTGGCAACGGAAGCACGCGGTCATGCTCATGAAGTTGGCGTGCTTCGTACTCGGCTTCCCAGTCCTGGGGTCGGTGAGCTGCAGCGGGAAGTCCTCGTTGTGCGCGATACGGTTGTGGCAGATCGTGCAGGTGATGCCCTTGTCCAGGTGCGTGTCGTGATTGATCTTGATGCCCGGACTTGGACTGACCTTGCGGGTCTTGAGGTTGTGACACTGCGTGCACTGCGCGGACGTCATCGTGAGAGCAACTTCGCTTTCCTTGTTAAGAGGAAGGTCGTAGTTGTTGGTGACCGTCTGAGCAAGTTCGCCGAGAGCCTCGGCCTTGTGCATCAGGAAGATGATCGGGTTCGCATTGAGGGGCATGTGGCAGGCCATGCAACTGATCTCAGAGTGCGACGAGTGTTCGTAAGCCACGATCGTGTCGTCCTGCACCTTGTGGCAGCTCTCGGCGCAGAACCAGCGAGAAGAAGTCACCCCCAGTACCGGTACCATGAACGCCGCAAACACCAAGACGGCGACTGCCGTCCAGATGATGTAGCGCGGTCGCCGGACCGGATCCTTGAATCCGGCCAGTGAAATCTTCGCCATACCCACACTCCTCGCTGGTTACCGACCCAAAACAACAGGCGGAAAGTCCCATGCGGGACCCTCCCCCAAACCTTGTCATACGTGAACGATATAAGAACAGGCACGCCGCCACAACAAAACTACGCACCTTCACCACAACTGCGGATTCGACGATGGCGGCCTTCGTCCTGCCCACTAACTCACATATCCTCACCAGCGAGGCTGCGAATCAGCGGATGACGACCGAATCCGCGAGCCGATTGAGCTCGGTGATAGCCGACTGAATCTGCCGAGAAGCCTGCGCAGCCTGCGTCGCGACCTGCGCCATCTCTCGCATCGAGACCACGACCTGTTCGGACGCGGAGCGCTGCTGCTGGGTCGCGATCGAGATCTGCTTCGCCGAGTCGGTCGTCTCCTCGACCTGGCTCACAATCGTGCCGAGCGAGTCGGCGGTGCGACGAGCAAGGACCTTGCCCTCGTCGACCTTCTGCGAGGCGCGTTCGGTCGACATGACCACCGAGGTAGACGACGACTGGATCTCGCGCACGACCCGGCCAATCTCGCTGGTCGACTCGGTGACGGAGTCCGCGAGCTTGCGGATCTCCTCGGCGACCACGGCGAAACCTTTGCCCGCCTCGCCGGCTCGTGCCGCCTCGATCGCAGCGTTGAGTGCGAGAATCTTGGTTTGCTCGGCGATGTCGTCGATGATCACGAGCACGCGGCCGATCTCCTGGCTGCGCTCGCCAAGCGCCAGGATGCGATCCGCGGCGATCTGCGTGCTCTCACGTATCTCCTCGATGCCGGCCGCTGTGTCGGCAACCGTCTGCATCCCCTCTTCGGCGCTCGCCAGCGTGCGCTCGGCGATGGTCGCCACAGCGCGCGAGTTGTCGGCGATCTGCTTGGAGGTCTGCGCCAGCTCTTCGACGGTGGCCGACGTCTGCGTGACCGCTGCGGCCTGCTCGGCGGCCCCTGAGGCCTGCTGCTCGGTAGCGGCGAGCGCCTCGGCGGTCAGCATGCGGATCTCGTCGGTAACGACGCCCACTTGGCGCAGCGTGTTGCCAGCCTCGCGGAAGAGGCGGTCGAGTTCGCCCGTGATGTCCTCGAGGTCCTCAGCAGCGTTGACTCGGATGCCGAGACCCTCGCCGGCCTTGGTCAGCACGGTCCCCAGCTCTCGCTCCGTGACCCGCAACACGATCAGATAGCTGCCGAGGCCGAGACCTGCGCCGGTCAGCAACGACAAACCGACGAAGAGAACGAACGCCAGGCTGCTGGTCGGGGTCACGAACAGCAGGGCTATCAGCGGGAACAGGACGCCGCATCCCAGACCGAGGCCGACCAGAATCCAGCGAAGCCTCGTGCTGATCGCGCCCGTGCGTCGTTTCACTCGCGGCACCTCACTGCATCGCCCGAACGTGGGGGTCATCGTATCAGTGGGTGTCTCGGCGCGCATCCTTGCCTGCCGTATACCCCTTGGGGTATAGTCGAGCTGTCGGGCAAAGCGCCGGACGACACGATTCACACATTCAAGAGATCGGAATCGCTGAATTGAAAACCGTCGCTATCGATTTGAAGCGCTGCGATGCCAGCCCATTTTGCCCGGTCAAGCGCATATGCCCATCCGGCGCCGTAAGCGCGGTTCCCGGCGGGTACACAGTGGATGCGAGCAAGTGCACGGGCTGTGGTGCGTGTATCCGCGTATGCCCCATGGGCGCTGCGCAGTTCTCCTAGAGAAGGACTCCACATGAACAACATCCTCGTTGAAGTGCTCGACGTGCCCGCGGCAGCCAACTGCTTCTCCGGCGGTTGAGGCCCGTCCTGGTCTCCGGAGGAGATCACGGCGATAGTTCGCGACGAGATTAAGCGTCGCTTCGACGACCAAGTCGTCATCGAGTACCACAACGTCGAGGAGCCTGAGGCCAAGGCCGCGTATGCCACGCTCATCGATGAGATCGACAAGCGTGGCCTGCTCTACCCCGTGACGGTGGTCGACGGCGTTCCGCTCTACGACGGCGCAGTCAGCTATCCAGCCATCATGCGCGCCGTCGGCAACAAGATTGCCGAGCGGGAAGCCGCCGAGGCCTGACGCGGTCGAGGCCGAGGCGTACACTGCTCGGCATGAACAAAGTCAGTATCTCGCGCTGCGCAGACTACGAGCCCAGCAACGTTGCCAAAGCCATAGACGCCGCTCTCTCGCCACTCGGCGGAATGGCGGCGTTCGTGTCCCCCGGACAGCGCGTCCTACTCAAGGTCAACCTGCTCTCCCGCGCGCTGCCCGAGCGCGCGGTCACGACGCACCCCGAGTTCGTGCGGGCGGTCATCCGGCAGGTCCGCGCGGCCGGTGGCGAGATCACCGTGGGCGACAGCCCGGGCGGCCCCAACACTGCCGGCACCGTCAAGCACATCTGGGAGGACTCCGGAATCGGCGCGGTCTGTGCCGAGGAGGGCGTGTCCCTCGTGCTCTTCGACGACGACTGCGTCAGGGCACCCGCCGAGGGTGGCACGTTATACCAGACGTTCACGCTTGGGCGCGCGGTCACCGAGACCGACGTGCTCATCACGCTCCCCAAGTTCAAGACTCACGGCTTCATGATGTTCACGGGCGCGGTGAAGAACCTCTTCGGCTGTATCCCGGGGCTAGAGAAGGCGCAGTACCATCTGAAAGTCCCGGATCGCGACGACTTCGGCGGCATGCTCGTCGACCTCATGCTCGCGTGCAAGCCCAAGCTCGCGTTGATGGATGCCGTAGTCGGCATGGAGGGTGACGGCCCGGCTGGCGGCACGCCTCGGCAGGTCGGCGCCGTAGTCGCGTCGGCGGATTGCCTCGCACTCGATGTCATCGCAAGCTCGATGGCCGGTCTCGACCCGCTCGAGGTCTACACCACCAAAGCCGCTTCCCGCCGAGGACTCGGCCCCGCGTCCGCCGATGAGGTCGAAGTCGTGGGCACACCCTGGCGAGAGCTGGCGCCCAGCGAGTTCAAGCTTCCGCCGCGCGACGCATCCTCGATGTTGCCACCGTGGCTCGGCAAGCGCATGCGCAGCTGGACCACGGCGCGGCCTATACTCGCGCGCAAGAGCGACTGCACCCGCTGCAAGAAGTGTCAGGAGAGCTGCCCTGTGGGCGCGATCGCAGTTGGCGAGAACGGGCCGGTGTTCGACCACTCAATCTGTATACGCTGCTACTGCTGCCAGGAGCTTTGCCCGCCGCAGGCCATCGGGCTGACGGAGCCTCCGCTCGCCCGCTTCATGACGCGAGGTCGAGGCTTCTAGAGGCGGCGGCTTCTCGGCGCAAAGCGGTCCATGAACAGCCCGAACAGCCCGTGCTCTAGGAAGCGATCCCAGCCGTCGGCGCCCTCAGGTGCAAGCGTGGCGTCGTAAGCACGCCGCTTCGCAGGGTCGCGAAGGACGGTGTAGGCCTCGTTGAGCCGCTGCATCCGACGCGTTGCGTCGCTACGATCACCGCTCGCTACGCGGTCCGGATGGTACTTCAGGGAGAGCGCCTTGTACGCACGCTCGATCACCTCGGCGTCGGCGTTTCTTGTGACTTGCAGCGTTCGGTAGTGGTCCACGTTCCTCATGGTTTCGCTCGGAGACGGGGCTAGTGTAGCGCGAGGGCCCGACGTGAGGCAGACGGCGGCAACTACACGACCGCCTGCTGCGGGGCCTGGCGGGCGACGAGCTCGGACGCTACGACTCCGCCCAGGACGAGTGCCGCGCCAGCCACCTGCAGCCACGAAAGCGTCTGGCCCAAGATCGCCCACGCCAGCACGATCGTGAAGAGCGGCTCCATTGTGCTCACCACGGCGGCCTGAGAGGGCCCCAGCCCGCGAATCCCCTGCAGGTACAGCACCACGGCGATGAACGTCGGCACGACCACTATGGCGCCGAGCAGCCACCACGCCTGCGGCTGCCACGAGGCGGCCGAGAGCGACTGACCCACCAGCAGCGTCAGCAGCGCCGTGCCTACCGAGGCGATCCCAAACGTGTACGTCATCATCACGAGCTGCGAGCGTCCCGGCAGCCAGCGGTGCGACAGCAGGTTGAAGAGCGTGTAACCCACGGCCGCGCCCATCCCCAGCATGATCCCCGGCCACGAGACATGTTTCGTGCCGCCGAACAGCCCCACCACCATCGCGCATCCGATGAACGTCGTCAGCACGGCAAGCCCTCGCGACCAAGTCGCCTTCTCGCCGAGGAAAGTCCAGGCCGCGATCGTTACGAGCGCCGGGTAGGCGTAGAGCAGCACCGCGACCACGGCCGCATCGGCGAACTTCAGCGCGAAGAAGAAGCAGACGCTTGCGGCCCCATAACCGGTGAGTGCAAGTGCGCTGTAGCGCAGAAAGTCGCCCCTGCCCACGCGCAGCGAGCGGGGATCTCGGATTGTCGCAAACACGGCAAGGAGCACCGCTGCGAACATGAAGCGCCATGCCAGCAAAGGTAGGGGCGACGCGCCTGCTTGGTATGCCAGCGGCGTCAGTACCGCCAGCGTGCCGAAGCACGCGGCGGACACGACGACCATGGCGAGCGAGGCGGTGCGGCTCAAGGCCAAGGACTCCTTAATGGGTCGAGCGACGCCGTCCACCGTCCCAGACCGTACGTCGCCGAGTCAAGCTCGCGCCTGTGAACTCCCCGAGAGAGCCGCGGCTCAGTGATAGACTCGGCGACATGGCTGACACGACTTCTGCCGATAACGCCGGCCGCCCAACTCCCGCACGCTACCCGCTCTGGGTCCTCTGCGCTTGCTGGGCGGGCGTCATCTTCTGGTTCTCAACCAAACCGGGCACACAGATTCCGGGGCGCTTCTCGGAGATCGGGCACCTCGGCGAGTACTTCATCTTTGGGCTGCTGCTCTACGCTGCGTTGCGCGCGAGCGGCTGGGGGGCGCGAGCGGCGTCTGTCGCTCTGATCACAGCTTCCCTCTACGGCATCACCGACGAGTTCCACCAGCACTTCGTCTACATGCGAACACCAGACGTCACCGACTGGGGCACGGACACGATTGGCGCTGCCCTTGGAATCCTCGCACTATTCGTGGCGGGGGCTCTCCGACGCCGCCGGCACAACGCCCTGTCTCCGAGCCAGCCCGACTAGTAGATGCCTGTCTGAGCAGCCGCAGCCGGATCGACGCCGAGTGATCGGACCTTGATCTTGAAGTCGTGCGCGTTGTGAGCCATCGCGATTGCGTCGTCGAGCGTGATCTTTCGATCCTGGTAGAGGCGCAGCAGCGATTGGTCGAACGTGACCATGCCGTCGTAGCTTCCGCCCTCGATCGCGTCTCGGATCAGGTACGTCTTGTCCGAGTCGGTGACGTACTCGCGAATGAGCCCGGTCATCACCAGCACCTCGACCGCAGGCACGAGGCCGCCCTGCATCGACGGGATCAGCCGCATCGAGATGATGCCTCGCAGCGTCGCAGCAAGCATCAGCCTGATCTGCTTCTGCTGGTAGGGCGGGAAGAAGTCGATGATGCGGTTGATCGTCTCTGTGGCGTCGATCGTGTGGAGCGTCGAGAGCACCAGATTGCCGATCTCGGCTGCGGTCAAGGCCGCCGAGACCGTCTCGTGATCACGCATCTCGCCGATCAGAATGACGTCGGGGTCTTGGCGAACCACATGGCGAAGCGCGTCCTCGTAGCTGTCGGTGTCGATGCCGATCTCGCGCTGGTTGACGATGCACTTCTTGTCTTGGTGCAGGACTTCGATCGGGTCCTCGATCGTGACGATGTGTCCCTCGCGCGTGGAGTTGATGTGATCGATCATGGAAGCGAGCGTGGTTGTCTTGCCCGAGCCAGCCGTGCCAGTCACGAGAATCAGGCCTCGGGATTCGTCGGCGAGCTGGCTGATGACCGGCGGGAGGCCCAACTCCGAGACCGAGGAGCGCTCGGTGGCGACTCGGCGAAGCGTCATACCCACCGTACCGCGCTGGTGAAAGACGTTGACGCGGAATCGGCCAACACCATGCAGTGAGTACGCGAAATCGGCCTCGTTCGAGCCCTCGAACGCCGCACGCTGGGGCTCGGTCATCATTCCGACGGCGAGAGCGTACGTCTGCTCGGGATTCAGAACGGGGAGATCGTGGAGCACCACAAGCCGGCCATTGAGCCTGACCGCTGGCGAGTTACCGACCTTGACGTGCAGGTCGGAGCTGCCGCGCTCGGTCATGATTCGCAGAAGTCCGTCAATCTCCGCCATTTAGCGTGCTCATCTCCCCGTATTTGTCTGCCGGTTCGTGCTGCAACACAGAGTCTACTGCACCGCGACGCAGAGTTCGGGGCAAAAGCAACGCCCCAGCGGAATATCGTCCGACTGGGGCGTCAACTGAAGTCTCGGGCGAGGAAGCTAGTTCGGGCGACAGGCTCCGGCGTAGTCGGAACGGTCCATCGAGGCGCGACGAACGGACGCGCCCGTGTACGGAGCCTCAATCATCTCGCCGCCACCGACGTACATGCCGACATGGTGAATCGGCGAACCAAAGAACACCAAGTCGCCGGGCTGCAGATCCTTGCGGGACACACGCTGACCGCAACCGATCTGCTCGCGCGACGAGTGTGGGAGCGAGATGCCAATCTTGGCGTAGCACCACATCATGAGGCCGGAGCAGTCGAACGTGTTCGGACCCGACCCTCCCCATACGTAGCGGCATCCGATGCGCGACTCCGCGTACTGCACAACGTTGCCATGCGCGGGAATCGATGGAGACGGGTAGCTTGCGCTGTCGCCGCCACCGTCACCGCCACCGTCGGAGCTGTGACGAGCCTGCGCTGCCGCCGCGGATGCACGCGCGGCAGCCGCTTCAGCCGCCTGGAGCGCAGCAACCTGCGCCTCGACGCCGGCGAGATCCTGCTTGCGCTGGGCGAGCTGGCCTTCGATCAGGCGCTTGTTGCCCGCCATGATCGACTGCTGGCGAGACGCAGCCTGCTCCTTGACCGCCAATGCGTTGTGCGCCGAGATGTACTCAGCCTTTGCGTCCTTGGTCTGGCCTATGAAGCTGGCGTCATCGGCGCTGAGTTGCTTGAGGATGTCCCACGTCCGCGCGAACTGATCGAACGACTTGGCCCCAAGCAGCACATCCAGGAAGCCGAGCGGGCCGTTGCGATACATGTCGTTGGCACGCGTGTCGAGATGAGTCTCGAGTTGGTTCAGTCGCGCCTGCGCCTTCTTGACTCTGGCAGCAGCGGCGCGCGTGTCGCTCAGCAACTTCGCATGCTTGTCGGCGGCGACGAGATAGTTCTCGTCGGCGATTTCAACGCGAGTGTTGAGTGCGTCAACCTGTGCCTTGACTCGCTGCGCCTCGGCCATCTTGTCAGCCGACGTAGGCGCTGCCGTCGCAGGCATCGCAGTGGTGATGAGCACTGCCGCAAGTGCGAGCGACAGGTATGTCCGAAGGCGGTATCTCAGTTCGTTTCCTCCCTGAGCAGCAGGGGACAAGACCGAAAGGATGTTACCACGACGCAAAACGTCAGTCGAACGCAGCGCACGTAGCGTCGAGGACTTGGATAGCCGCGCGTTGCTCTTCGAGCTCGTTGGCCGAGGCGTCCGGGCCCAGTTCGATCACGACCTCACGGCAACCCGTCTGCACCGTCGCAATCGCCGTGAGCAGCCGCGCCGCAAGTGCCTCGGGTTCGTCCGCGCGCACGTGCGGCCTTCCGAGTCTGGTTTCCTCGCCGCCAACGCCACACATCCGCAGTAGCACCGCGTCCGGCGACACCAACTCGTCGTCGCCGAGAACATGCATGCGCGCAAATTCGGTCGTTGCGTGCGCAAGGTTGACGATGCGCTCGGCGATTCGCCGGCCCAAGTCGTCGTCTCCAGCCACTGCGATAGGGACTCGAGCCAGCACTTCGGCTGCACGGGCAGGCGCAACGCGAGCTGCCGAGTGCGGCCGAGCATCTTTGCCCTCCCACACATGGCGTAGGTTATTGATGGTCCCAGCCGTCTCGGGGCCAACGATGCCGTCGTGAGGAAGCCCGGCGTTTCGCTGGAACTCGCGAACGGCGCGCTCAGTGAAGGCTCCGAAGATGGAGTCGGTCGCGCCAGCGGCAAACCCAAGCACGTTGAGCGCTTGTTGCAGAACTAGGACGTCGTGACCGTGAAAATGAGGGAGGCGGAGATAGAGCGTGCGATCTCCGAAACGCAGACCGGCGCGTACGAGTGCGGACCACGTCTCATCTCCGACTATCCCGTCCTCGGACAGCTGGTGCTCGAGCTGGAACGCTTGCACCGCCTTTGTCGTCAGACCCAGAAAGACGCCATCCACCCCGGTCGGCCCAAGATCATAGCCGAGGGAGAGTAGGCGCCGCTGTATGTCCTCGACTGCGGGGCCCCGACTTCCGGGCCGCACGAATCTCATGGTCTGAGTAGTCCCAACGATGCTCTACGGCTAGGTGTGGCCGAATCGGTTCATGTACCTGCCCACGCCCGCTTGAAGCCGCGCGCTGCTCGCGCCGCCCGAGCGAAGGAAGCGATCAACCTCCATCGACAGCACCATGTCTGGGTCGAACGTGCTGCCTTTGAGGTCGGGATCGCCGTCGCAGTGTAGCACGCCAGCCGAGCACAAAGCCTTCACCACTGTAAGCACGCGATCGGAGGAAAGGCTGGTGGCATGGGATATCCGAGCCGGGTCGATCGGCGTGTGTTCGTGCGCAGCGTAGAACGCGATGACCTCACGCACGGCGGTTGCCGTCGGACGATCATCGGGCAGCGAAGCCAGCGCTGTACGCAGACTCACCGCGCTCTCTCCTTCGCGCCAAGGTAACGAACCGGACTCGTTAAAGACCCAGACGGTTTGTTCCCACTACCTCGGGTTATACAGCTTAGACGCTTAAGCTTCCACCCCGTAACGATTGTGCCGTCGCGCACAGCACATGGAACATACTCTGCTCAACGGTGTTCGTCCGGTTCATCGGCTTGAGTGCAAGTCTCCATGAGGCCGTAACCGCCCGCTGAGAGGCCTCCAAAATGGTTTCTCGCAAAGTCTCCTTTTACGGGCGAGCGCGAGCCATGTATAGTAGTAAAGTACGGGAGCTGTATACCTATTCACTTGTGAAGGGAAGTTCATGAAGGCGCCGAGCATCGCCAGTCGCATCCTCATCGTTCTCGCCGCAACTCTGATGCTCGTTCTTTCCGCCGGACTCGCCTGGGCGGCCGTTAGCGACTATCAAGTTCGCGGTCTTGTTCCCAAGGGCGTCACCGTGGTGGGTAAGGACCTCAGCGGCATGACCGAGGCCCAAGCACGTACCGCTATCGAAGATGCGGTCTCGACTCCCCTGCTCCGTCCCGTCACAGTTACCGGCGACAAGAAGGTATGGACGCTGGATCCCAAGGGCATCGTGTCAATCGACGTCGACAAGATGATCGCCGACGCGTACACACCCCGTCGCACGGCGACTTTCGTTACGCGACTTACTCACCAACTCAAAGGCGATCCGCTTCCGGCGGACATCAAGCCCGCCTACACGGTGGACGCCGCCGCAATCTCCACCTGGGTCGCGCAGACCGCTGCCCAAGTCAATCGCCCACCCAAGGACGCCACGCGCAAGTACGTCGAGGGCAAGTACAAGTTCAAGATCACCAAGTGCGTTTACGGAGCATCAGTCGACCAGACGAGCTCGGTGCAGCAGATTGGCACCGCCCTGACCGCCGATGCCGCACTTGCCAACGCTAACAGGACCGTGGCACTGCCGATTGTGCTGGCAAAGCCACACATCGTCGAGTCGATGTTCAAGATGGCGATTGCGGTTTCCATCGACCGGTGCAGGATCTACCTGTTCAACGGCGACAAGCTGGTCAAGAGTTACCCCTGCGCACCCGGCCAGCCAGCCTATCCGACACCAACGGGTGACTTCAAGATCGACAGCAAGACGCACGACGCGCCCTGGATCAACCCGGGAAGCGCGTGGGCCGCGAGCATGCCGGCAGAAATCCCGGGCGGCCCGGACAACCCGATGGGTGACACGAAAATTGGCATCAACTACCCTGGCGTGTTCATGCACTCAATCCCGCCAGGAGAGTTTGGCAGCATCGGAACGCATGCAAGCCACGCGTGCATGCGGATGTTCCCCAGCGACGTTCACGACCTCTACAAGCGCGTAGACATCGGCGATCCGGTCATCATCCGCGAATAGTTGGTAGATATCATGGTGTCAACGGGACGGCAACGTGAGCACGTTGCGTCGCCCTGTAGGGTGGCTTTCCTCGGAAGGTCACCCGTATAGTTCGAGGGTGCTTTACTAGTTTCTGTCGTCAGCGGAGGTTGTCCATGAATACCCGTTCGATTAAAAGCCGCGCTCTCTCGCTGCTGGTCGCGGTGGCGTTCGTCGCCCCGATGTTCCCCGCGGTCTCGCCGTCCGTAGCGCTGGCCGACACCCCCGTTTCCTTGGGCACCCTGACGGTGACCTCGGCAGGTAAGACTTTCAGCATCCCCTCTGCCTCGCTCATCGACTCGGCCTCGGTCGTGCAGACGGGTGCTGTGGAAGCTTGGGTCAATGGCATCGGTGCGAGCGTGGACAAGACGATGTCCAACGCCACCTTGAAGCTCAACGCCAAGAAGACGCGTCTGGATTTCAAGGCCGCCGTCACGGGCTACTCGCTCAATCGCCCGGTCGCCAGGGATCAGATCATCGCGGAGCTACGTTCCAGGGTGCCGACCGGCACCCTGAGCACGCTCCCGTTGACCACCACCCAGACGAATCCAGCGATCACGAAGTTCGGCAAGACGATTCTTGTCAGCGAGCGCCTTCGCAAGATCTTCCTCTACGACAACAACAAGGTCATCAAGACCTACCGTTGCGCAATCGGCCAGCGTGCCTACCCGACGCCGACCGGCACGTTCCACATCGGCAAGAAGGTCAAGAATCCGACGTGGACCAACGGTTATGCCCCTTGGTCGAAGAACATGCCCGCCTTCATCGGCGCCGGTCCTAACAACCCGCTTGGCACGCGCGCCATGTATGTTTACACGGGCACGAGTGGTGGCCATGACACTGGCGTTCGTTTCCATGGCGTTCCGGCCAGCGAGAACTCCTCTATCGGCCACGCCGCAAGCCACGGCTGCTTGCGTATGCATCGCAAGGACGTCGAGAACTTCTTCCCCCGCGTCACCGTGGGAACGCTCGTCTACATCATCAAGTAGGACGGCGACTCCAAAGACTGCGAGGCCCCGGCGGCGTGAGCCCCGGGGCCTCTTCCTTGCTGGCGGATTCCCCTCCCGCAGTTCGCAGGGCGGAGGCTCTTCTCGAGCCGCGGCGCATGATCGGTGGGCGGCAAAGGATGGAGACCACCTGTCGAGCCAGCCGGCGTTCAGGCGAACAAATAGCCCGCGAAAGTCTGGCAGGCGCGAGGTGCGCAAGTCCTACCTGCCGCGGGACGCAGTAGGTGCCATCGCCTCCCACCCCGCGCGATGCGGCATCGAACACGATTGGGGCTTGAGCACTCAACACGCATGCCCCCGCCCCAGCGGAAATGCGGGGCGAGGGCATGTGATGTCTGTGCCTTGCTACCTTCGGCTCGACGGGACGCGGTCGCGGCGAGCAGCCAAGGCCTTGTCGCCAAGCGCCCTGGGTTCCTACTTCACAGTGAAATAGCGGAATGCGCTGATCTTGGGGGTGTTGTACGAGTCGGCGACGGTGACCGTCATGCGCCACGAGCCCTTCTTGGTGAGCTTGATGTTCTTCTTGTAGGCCGAGACTCCAGCGCCAGCGCCCACGCCGACATTGACCGTGGCCCTCAGCACCCACTTCTTGCCTTCCTTGCGGTACGCGCGAAGCGTGATGGTGCGCGAGGCAAAGGGAACGCGAGACACCGAGCCCTTAGTCGCGAAGTACTTGCCATGCTTGACCTTGGAGGGAGTGCTGGGCGTCGTCACGTAAGGGTTCACCTGGACGAGCACCGGCACGCTGCTCGCTTGAGTCGCCGTATCGAAGAGCCGATAGGCTGCGTTCACGGCAATGTTCGGAACAGTGCCCGAGTAGGCGCCCGCCGCTCCTTCCGTAACGCCTGCCACCGGAGTCCACGGAGCGCCGCCAGTGTACGACTGTTGCACCTGAATCGTGGACGCGTGGCCGCCGATCGGGCCCATCTGGTCGACAAGATGCGCGCCGACACTCGCGCTCCCGCCGTACCCAACCGGACTCGGGGGCGTGTTCGCCGACTCGAAGTGAGGAGTCGCCTGGGCGACTTGGACCAGGTTGGCGAGCATACCGTACGCCGTTGGGCCGTCGTACCCCTGGACGAAGTACTGCAGCGCCCTGTCCACGGGAGCAGCGGTGTCCGAGGCCGTGACGTGCCCGGCGCTCGACGGCACAACGAACTGTGTGAAGGTGTTGTTGGAGAGGTCCTTGCGCCAGACGGTGTAGTTGATAGTCCTTGTGTCCACCGTGGTGCTGTTAGGGGCTATCACCGGCGCGTCCCAGGCTAGGTCGACCGTGGTCGAGGTGCCGACGCTACGCGAAGCGTTAAGGCTGCGGACCGGGCCGTATTTGTACCCGGTCAGCTGAACGTCGTCGATCGTGGGGCCGTAACCGTTGAAGGATGCGTACGCGTTGAAAACAAACCTGACCGACCCCTCGCCGCTCGGCAGGATCGCTGCGCCGCCGGTGCGGTTGTAATCCCTCTGGACCCAGGTGTTTCCCGTGACGCCCGGTGCCAGCCCTACTGGGGTCCAATTCGCTCCGTGTGCAGTGCCGGAGACCCAGCCGAGGGCGTAGAACGGGTCGGCGAGCTGCGCTGCATCGGGATACTTGTACCAGAACGTGAAATCGGATACGTAGAAGCCGCCCGTGTCGGAGACTGGGAAGTCCGCGATTCCCGCGGTATTGAGAGCCTTGTAGGTCGGCCAAGTGCCGGGCGCTGTTCCTGCACCCGCACACCACAGGCCGTTGCCGGTGCGCCCGTGTCCGGCAACAACACCCCACCAGGCAGTGTCGTCAGAGGTCGGGAATGGATGGGCGGCGGTGACCACGGGCGTGGCGTCGGTTCCCTCGAACGTCCACGACCTGAGGACCGCCACCCCCGATATCGGATCGGCCACCGCGAACGCGGCGGGAATCGCAACGAACGCGACCACGAGGATGGCGAGAACGATACCGGCTACTCGACGACGCATCATCTTGGGCGACTCCTCGATCTAGGGTTTCGTTGGGAACACTCCCATTGCCTGCAAAGCGAGCGCTCTCAGCGGGGTCGGGGACCCGTTGGCCGAGGTCAGAGTGACCTCGAATACGTAGCGCCCTCTCGCCAGGGCAATGGACGCAAAGTGCATGCCGTCCGTCCCGAAATATCCTGTGTATTCTCCAATGGTGACGGCTGCCCCACGCTTGGGATAGAGCGTCTTGCTCGTTTCCGTGATGAACGACCTCGCACCAGAAGCCGTCTTCCTGTCATGCACAGCCCACGTGATGTTGCTCGCGATAGCCGTGGGCAGGTTAGCCACGCCGGTGACAGTGGCATCAGAGCCCAGCTTCTGCCGAGTCCCAAGCGTGTAGTCGGGGAACGACGCTGGTAGAAGCTTGCCGATATCGGCGACCTGCTTGAGGAACGGATCGGGCGCCGTCACCTTGGGTTTGGCCGGCGTAGGCTTGGTCGTGTTCGTCGTCGTGGACGGCGCAGGCTTCGTCGCCGAGTCCAGCGCGCTCTTCGCAGCGGAGTTGTTCGGATCGGCTTGGATCGCCGACTGGAACAGACCCACCGCAGAGCTGGTGTCCTCGGACGAGAGGGCGCGCAAGCCCTGCTGATAGTAGTTCTGCGACTTCTGCGCGGGGCTGAGCGTGATGGTCGAAGGAACAGGCGGCTTTCTCACGGACGAGAAGCTCCACCCCACGAAGAAGACGCCGGCAAGCACAGCGACGGTGACAGCTGTGCCGATGATCGCCTTGGTTCGCGAGTTCATTCGGTGGCCTCCTCGCTCCATTCCGCAGCGATGCCAGCCTCAAGTGCTTCGTCGTCGAGCGCGCTGGCGCCGTGTTCTGCGGCACTCTCCACCGCTGCCGCCGCCTTGGTTACGAACAGCCGCAGACTGTCGTGAGAGGCGTCGGCAAGCGCTCTCAGCACGCGATCATCGAGTGTGATGGGCTCCGAGCCCGGATATGCAGCAGCGTCGAGCCAGCGATTGACCGTCGTGGCGTCCAACTCATCGGGGGCGTCCTGCAGCGCAATGACGCCGGGGAACGACCACTCGAGTTGCGTCCCCGCCCCAAACTGCTCCTCCAGCTCCGAGACCTCGCCCTTCTGGAGCATCATCACGAGGACCGCGTCCGACTCAAGCGCCCATCGAATCTCCGAGAGCGTCGACGCGATCTGCATTCGAGTATCGGGCGGTACCTGACCCCATCCGTCAAAGCCATCGTAGATGAGCACGATCTTGTCAAATCGGGTACGCGCGAACTTGATAACGGCGGCCAAAGTCTTCCGAGGCGCCTTGGTTATCGAGAACTCGGACGTGAGGGCCGCCAGACCGCGCTCCCGATACACCCTGAGCGCTCGTGCTACCACTGGCGAAAGATGCACCTTCGTGTACTCGACTAGGTAGTCCATCACTTCTTGATCGAGGTTGTCCTCATCGCGAGCGTCGGCCTCCTCACCGAGCACGATGTCCGTGCCGGGTGCGTCGCCTACCGTTGAATCGATTTCGGGCGTCGACTCTTCGTCATCGACGTTTGCCTCGAGGTTTGCACCACGCGCGTCACCGACCTCCGTCAGCTCGGGCCTGCGCTCCACGGTATTGGGATCGCCAAAGAGCGAATCGATCGTGGCGAGCGGGTCGGCTCGGAAAGTATCGGCGAAGGCTGCAAGGCGCTCCTCGCCGATCACCTGGTAGGCGATGAGGCTCTCGTCGGGCTCGGCAAGGACCCGCTCGACGTAACAGGCCAGCGTCTTGTCGAACTCGCGGAACGAAAGCCGCTCGGCAACGACGCGAAGCGTGGCGCGAACACGGCCCACTCGCATGAGAAACAGCGGGACGTAGGCGTGCAGCACGTCGAGCGAGTCGTCGGCCACTATCGCGTGTTCGACGAAGCCAATCGAGCGCAGCGAGTACGAGGAAGGCACGTCAGCAGTCTTGTTGACCACGATAGGCTTGGCCTTCTCCTGCGCAGCCGCAGCGACGATCTCGCCGAGTAGGGCGTTGGCGGCCGCAGTCATTTCGTAGTCGCGACCGTCGAACGTGCCGTCCATCGCGGGTGCCAAGAACGGGTTGGCAAGCAGACCCAGTGCGCGGTAGTGCGCGGTCTCGTGTGCATCCTCGGGCAGTGGGCTCACAGTAGCTCCTTACGGTGTCGCTGAATCCGGCCGTGTGTGTCACATCGTACTCTCTCGAGTCAGCAGGGAAGCAATCGCCCTGCCGCCGAGAAAGGGGCCCCGGACCATTGGTCCGGGGCCCCCTCGTCACACTTCGAAGTCCTGGGATGAGGACCTCGGTAGGGTCAGATGACCGCTACTTGTCGTGGCAACGCTCACACACGCCGCGGTTATTGGCGCGCAGCAGAGCGCTCGAACCTTGACCATTGACGATCGGCGTGCCGTAGGAGCCCTTGTCGGGATCCACGCCAGGGACGGAGTCCTTGACAGGCATGTAGACGTTCGTGGTCGTGTTCTTGACCAGGTGAGACGCCGCCCAGCCACCCATGGAGACGGAGGTGGCGTGTGCACGGTGACAAGTCTCACAACCGATGTAGCTGTGAGCGAAGTCGTTGGTGCCCGAACCCGGGTTCTCAAGCGGAACCCAAGACGAGTCCTGGACAACCTGCTCGGCCAGTGCACGAGTTGCACCAAGGCCAGCACCCATGTCGATGTCCACAGCGTGGCTATGGAAGGTCGCCGAGCCGGGGCCGCCAACGGTCGTCTGACCGGTGGACGTCAGCGGCAGGTACCCGCCGTAGTCGCGGACGACGCCCGTACCAGCGGAAGCCACGTTGTAGCCCGTATGGCAAGCGGCGCACCATACCGAGATGGACTGCGTCTGCGGCGTGACGTTGGTGTGCAGCAGATCGGTGCCGGTGGTGTTGGTGTAGTTCGGCCTGTAGGCCGCTACCTGAGCAGCACCATCAGCGTGCTTCAGCCAACCACCTGCGGGGTAGCCAGGAACGGCGACGCCGCCACCGGGGTTACCGGTGTTGAACACTGCGGCCGGAACCGGGTAGCCGACCTCGTTCGAGAAGACGAACGGGTTAGGCGTCACGTTGTCGGCCTGGTATCCACCAACGACAGGACCGGCCGGGTTCGGCTTGGCCTTGAGGAGGCGGTAGTTGGACGAGCCGTGCGGGTCGTGGCAGTCGGTGCAGGTCAGGCCCTGAGTTCCGCCAAAGGACGAAACCGTGGCGCCAGAACCCCAGAGCGGACCGTCGACGTCCATCTTGTGAGCAGAAGTGCTCGCGACGAACGTGATGACGCCGCCAGGACCGGTACCGCCATTAGCCGTACCCTGCCAAGCGTACGGATCAGGCATGCGATCGAAGCCGCCGCCGTTGAGCGGGGCGCCGAAGGTCGAAGCGGTGTTGACCTGCAGAACAGCGGAGCCGCCGTCTCCAGGATACCCACCAGGTGCAGCGGCCAGCGTGCTGCTGCCGCCCGGAGCAGTGTCAGGGCTACCAGCAGAAGGACCACTGTCAAAGATGCCGCTCTGGACGTTAGTCGACGCACCAGGTGCGGTGTCGCCGTGACAGGCGTCGCAGAACTCGGTCATCGTCGTGGCGTTACCGACGAGCAGTGCACTCGCGTGCTCAGTGCCGAGCCCGTCCTTCCATCCGACGGTCGAGAACGACGTGTGCGCACGGTGACAACCGGCACAAGCATCCGTGTCGTTCACGTAGCCACCGTGAGGACCGAAGTTCGCGAAAGCCGAGCCAGCGAAAACGAGGCAGAGGGCCATAGCAAGTACGAATATGATTGAGAGTCGCTTCAAGATCTTCACCTCCTAGTGACTAGTGGATCGCGCAAGCGATGCACGGATCGAAGGACTGGGCAACACGCAGAACCTCGACGCCACCGACTGAGTGCTTGGTAGTCGACCCATCCTGGCTCTTGAACGTGCTGTCGAGCGCGGCAAACGGAGCACCGATGACAGCCTGCTCGATCGGGCCGTGGCCACCGGAACCCATCGGGGAACCGTTCCACGTGGTCGGAACGATGCACTGGTACTTCGTGATCTTGCCGTTCGTGCTTTCGCACTGATGCATGAGGGCACCGCGAGGAGCCTCAGTGGCACCCCAGCCTTGAACGACTCCAGCAGGAATCGCCTTGACCTTCCAGGTGTCGCCAGCAGGCAGGTCGTGCAGCTGCTTGATCCAGCCGCCGCCCCACGTACCCGTGAACACGCCGGTCGTGGTGTTCCATGAGCCGCCGGCCGTCGAGTACGCGCCAAGGATGGCCTGTACCAACACGAGCGACTCGAGAGCACGCCCGCGCAGGAGGTCGATGGTGGAGAATCCGGCCGTGAGGAGCAGGACCCAGTCGGCGATGACACCCGTGATGACGGTGTCGCTGCCGGCGTACGCAGCGATCGTCGCGGATGCTGCCGAGGGAAGCGGGCCGCCAGCAGGCACGATAACGGTGCCACTGGACGCGCTCGACAAGCTGGCAAGACCAGCCTGGACGAGAGCGACTGCGATGTCGGCATTGATCATCTTAGGATCGAGGCCGAGTCCCAGACCGTTGTGCATGTCCGCGCTACCGCCAGGGATGGCCTTCGCGTAGACCGTGTAGGCGGCGCCGAGCGAGGTGCGCAGCGGCGTGCCGTTGACAAACTTGCTGGATACGAACATGCGGGCCATGGGACCGACTTCACAAGGAAGACCGTTCCAGCGCGGCGCCTTCATGTAGGTGTAGGCCGTGGCCTTGGAGCGCTTCGGGCTCGTGCGAGAGACAGCACCCGGATACGCCGAGGTGCCGCTGGCACCGCCGTAGGCGGCAACGTCGCCAGAAGCGACCTGATAGCGAGAGTAGGTGATCTCTTCACGCAGGTTGGTCGGAACGCAAGTGGCGGTAGCCGCTGCAGCGATGAACTTGCTGGCGACCTCAGCCTTGTTCGAGACCGTGAAGTCCGCAAAACCGTCGCCGGCCGCGAACTTGACGCCACCCGGAACCGTAAGTGCGGCGGTCGCGGAGGTGTCCAGTGCATCCGGGAACGCACCCCAAGCGAGGAAGCGCTTGACGCCGGCGCCGTAGCCGGTGTTGGCGGACGTCGGAGCGGTGGCAGATGCGTTGCCTGCGAGACCCCAAAGGGTGGGGTATACGGCCTGCAGCGTAGTGGCATTGGCCAGGTTGTCGAAGTTCGGGTAGAGCGCACCGAGGGCCAGAGCGATCGGCACGTACTCCTGAACGACGAACTGTCCGACTTCCTTGGCCACGGAGGCGAAGGTGTCGCAACGAGCCTGGAACGCGGCCGTGCCGAGCTCGGTCTTGTCGTACGTGACGCCGCCGCCGCAGTACACCGAGGTCATCGGCATACGTCCGGCGAACAGGGCGCCAGCCTCGAAGGTGAGACGGCGGATGCGCAGGGCTACGACGTAGCTACGGATGACCGTAGACCACAGGTTCTTGCTGAAGCCGGTACCGGGGTTGGCACCAGAAACGATCTCCGGATAGGCCTTCCCGCCGCTCTTCATGAGCGGGTGGTAGTAGCCGTCCGCGAAGTACGGAGTCCACGGCGGAATCGCAGGGCCCTGGATGTAGCTCGGTGCAGCAAGGTGATAGAAGTGCGTGATGCTGGACATGAGGAACTCCATGCCAAGCACGAGGTTGCGGATAAGAACCGCAGCCGCAGGCACGCCATAGGCGCCATCATCGGCGAACGTGATGTGGCCCTTGCTGTACTGCAGGACGGTGTCAACCGCATACGTGGAAGTCATGCCGTGCGGGACCGGGCAAACGCCGCAGATACGCTGTACGAACGTGATCGCGTCGTTGACGTCGCGGCCCAGCAGGAAGTTCTCGAAACCACGCCACAGGTTGCCGTGAGCGTAGGCATCGGTGATCTTTCCACCGGCGACCGCTGCGACACCAATGCCGAGGTGACCTTCGATACGTGAGATCGGGTCGACTTCGAAGTTTACATTAGCTGGATAAGCCATGTGCTTTTCCCTCCTTTCGAGGTCTAGCGCACCAGGAACGGTACGAAGTTGTCAGGATAGCCCTTCTCGGTGCACGCCATGCAGGGATGACCCGCGCGGGTGCAGTGGCCGCCGGTGGGGACACCGCCGGGAGAAAGGTTCGCATTGGAAACGCCGTCGTCCCAGCCCACGGGGTTCGTAGGCTGCTGGCCGTTCCAACCGTGGATGCCGCACAGCGAGCTTGCGGCCGGACCCTTGCAACCGATCTTCTGCAGGCAGCCCGTGTCGCCCGGCTGGGCGGCGAAGGTGCCAGTGACGAAGTAGCGGTAGCGCGGGCAATAGGGGCCGTGGACCGACGTGCCGTAGACGGCCTTGATGCGACGAGTGGTGTCGACTCCGGCGCTAGCAGCATTGCCAGCGTTGATGCCGATACCGAGGTTGCCCTGCCGAGGATCGACACCGTCGGTAACCGGTGTGATCGCCTCAAGGATGCCCAAGGTGCCGACCGGCGCGCCATCGACAAGAATGCTCTTCAGGTCGACCGTGGCTGCGACAACACTCAGAACGAACCACCAAGGGTTCGTCGGGCAACCAGGAACGTTGACGACCTTGGCCGACGCATACGCGTAGCCGTTCTGGTCCAGGTAGTCGAACGTGCCCAGGGCACCAGACTGCGACTTCGAGGTATCGAAGCCAGCGACCGCAGAGCTGATCGGAGGACGACAACCCGGGTAGCCGCCGAACGTGGCGCACTGGCCGATGGCAATGATAGCCACGCATGCCTTCAAGCTACCGAGCGCCGCAACCATCTCGCCGGTGACGATGTCGCCGGCGGCGTTCACGGTGGTGGTTCCAGCCAAGTTGGCCGTACCGTCGGAAGCGATGGAGCACCAAGCTACGCTAGAGCTGTAGTCGCTCCAAGCGCCGCCACCGGTGGTCGAGCCGTCGCCGGTGAGCTGAAGCGCACCCTCGACGACGAGCACGAACGGAAGCGTGTTCTGCGCTTCGAAGTCCTTGAGCCACTGGTACGCGGTATCCGCGCCCATGCCCATGACCGTTTCATGGTAGATCAGGTCGATAACGTCGATGACGACGTCGGCGATGTCGATCGAACCAGTCGGATCGGGGCTGAGGTTCACGGCGTGAAGCAGCAGATTGCCGGAGGCGTTCGGACCCGGCAGGATCGACGGATCCGACTCACCCGTGGTCGGCAGCGCCTGAGAGAGACCCAGCGCAGCGGCCGTCGTGACGGCGGTCGTTCCGTTCTGGTTGTACACAGCGGCACCAGTAGAGTTCTCGAAGATGCCGAGCAGTGAAGTCGAGCAGCCGGTGCACTCTGCACCGTGAAGCCATACAACTCGCGGCTTGCCGAAGGTTCCACCGTAGACCGAGCCCATATTCCCGGCCACGTTGTTGTACGCCATGGCGTCCATGATCTTGGACGCCTCTACCTGGCTGAACCCTGCGGCGGCGGCGAGCGCACCCAAGCGGGTGACGAACTGTCGCCTAGTGATAGCCATACTCTTCATTCCTCCTTCACCAAGTTCGGTGTTGTTTAGTACTGGCAGAAAAACGTTTCAACCTCTGAACGAGACCTGCTAGAAAAAGTAAACGCCACCTCCTTTCGGTCCGCTCGTCAGAGGAACCGGGTGGAGATGGCTTGCGAACTGCCCGAACAGAGCGGTCAAAACCCCGTGCGCCTCGGTGACAGATCAAACTCCAGGAGGCGTGAGAGATGATGACCAATCGGGCCTTCGTGCCGGCTCCAACCCGGTGGTCTAAGCTTTTGTCCTGTACCTCTTCCTTGTAGGCGCTAGATACGCTCACAGGTACGTATGTAACAGATGTTACAACGTGTACCTTAGACCCATCCAATGTGCCCCGTCAAGTCCCAGTTCGCCCTCTCTGACGAGCGGTAGACGAAGCACCATTCCCGCTGGTAAAACCCTGTATTCGCTCCCGTGGATCGTCGCCCTTTTGGGCCGACTCGGCCGCCGAGCTGGGCGACGATCCAGCGGTGTCAATGCGAACGGCTACTCGCTGTCGGTATGGTCGGCCGATTCCTGGCTCCTAGACCGCTTCTCGAAGCGCTCCAAGAACTCGACACGGTTCACGACAGTGTGCACTTCGATCGACTTGGCCAAGCGGCGATAGTCCGGGTTCTCGGTGCATAGAACTTGAATCCGCTTCGCAATCGTGAGCACGATCGCCGTAGGCTTGTCGATCTCCATCTTGTCCATCAGGTCCTTGACGTCGGAATCTGAGTAGGCCCTCGTCTGGAGCACCTTCTCGAGTTCGACATCACCCTGCGTAATACCCTTCAGGCGCTCGTAATCCTGCTCGGTGACGAACCACGTGCGGCGACGGTGCGTGAGCACGTCGAGCTCCTCAGCGGCGTAGAGCGCCCTGATGAAGTCCGCGGTCGCGAAGAACTTCTTGCGGCGGAGCAGCAGCAGGAGCGGCAGGAGAAGAAGCGGCAGCAGGCACATCCACCAGTTACTGCCCGTTGGCAGCGGGACGGGCGAGACCTGCGCGGGCCAGCCCCATACCTGAATGCGTCCGTTGGACGTATCAGCGATGAAGATCTTGTTGTTCGAGCCCACAGAGACGCCGTTGGGGAAGCTGAACTGACCATCCAAGAAGCCTTGCTCCCCGAAGGTGAGGATCTTGGCTCCCTTGTCGGTCCAGATAGTTGCGTCGTGAGAAAGCGTGTCGGCGACGACAAAGCGGTCAGGTGTCGCAGGCTGGTCGCTGGGGAAGCGGTTCAGGAAGTCGATGCCGCGAGGAAGACCCTGCGTCACGATGATGCTCTTGAAGTTGCCCGCCTTGTCGAATACCTGCACACGGCCATTGTTGCTATCGGTGACGTAGACGAGCCCCTTGTGATAGACGATGCCGTTGGGGAACTGGAACGCACCGGGCGCCGACTTTGCATCCGTGACCAGGCCCGCGTATCCGATTGACTTCTGGAACGTGCCATCTGGTCCGAAGATCAGAAGCCGATGGCCATTGAGGATCTCAGTCACATACATAGTGCCGTCGGGCGCGAAGCACAGCGTGACCGGTTCCCACGGCACTCCACCCGTGTTGAACTTGGGCAGCTGATTCTTAGGCAGGTTCGGGTTGAAGTCGCCTAGGTACTTGCCCTTCAGATCGAAGCGCAGCATCTTGCGAAGACGTCGGTCAGTGACGTAGAGCTCGTTGTTCTTGGGATTGCGCGCGATGTTGAGCGGAATGACGGTGATCGACGTTCCGAAACTGCGCTCGAAGTTGCCAGCCTGATTGAACACCAGGATGTCGCGACCAACTGAGTCGCACGCGTACACCGTGTCTCCGTCAACAAAGACACCGATTGGACGCTGCAGCTTGATCGACGTGCCCGAGAACGAGTAGAGGAACTGCGGGGGTTGAATCACATCGGTGCTTTGCGTCGCGGAGATGTTGAACGAGAGTTGGTGGGTTGAGTTGTAGTACGCGAGATAGTAGCCGAGGGCCGCGAGCAGGATCACGAGGATCACTACTAGCGCGATCTTGACCTTCTGTGCTCTCGTCAACGTCGCCTCCGTGGGGACGGCATGGATGGAAACGGGCCGTTCTGCAGTTCACTCTTGTTGAGGGAGTTGCGCAGCTCGCAGCGCTTGCTACTTCGCCTTCGCCTTCGCGACCCTCTTCTTCGCGGGCTTCACAGCCTCGACCTGCCGCTCCAGGCTCTTGATCTGGGCTTGCATCGCCGCGTCGGTGGGATTGAGCTTGCCTGCCGCGACGGACACGGGCAGCGCGCCGGCGAGATCGCCTTGCTGGATCAAGAGTGCCGCATCGAGCTTCGCGGCATCGAAACTATTCGGATCCAAGACCCGAGCGACTTGGACGTACTTGACGGCGAGCGCAAGCTGGCCGGCTGACTGCGCGGTCCGGGCCTTGGCGACCCAGCTGTCCGCGGTGCCGTACTGCTCCAGAGCCTGCTGCGGCTGGTCAGCGCCGGGAGCAAGATCGGCAGCCTTCTTGAAGTGATAGGCTGCGTTGACGTCATCATGGTTGAGCTTGTAGAGCTGGCCAGCGTAGTAGTGCGCCTCTGCGAAACCAGGGTCGAACTGTAGCGCAATCTCGACCTGTCGGATCGCCGAGTCGATATCGCCAAGACCCTGGTAGGCCTTCGCAAGCTGGTAGTACGTATCGGAGGCGTCGCCTGTGATCACGAGCGCGCCTTTGAGGTAGCCTGCGGCCTCGGCGTATTGCTTGTCAGCAAGTGCCAAGGTGCCGAGGTTGTAGAACGCCTGCTCCCGAATCTTGTCGAGCGCCGAGTACTGGTTCCCGTCCGTCAGCGAGATGACTTTCTTGAAGTAGCCCTCAGCCGCGTTATTGTTGTTGGTAAGCATGGCGACCATGCCTAGGTCGAGCAGCGCGCCGGTGTGCTTCGGGTCGATCTTGAGCGCGGCGTTGAACTGCTCGATTGCCTCTTGGTTCCTGCCCATCGCGCCAAGTGCTTCTCCGAGGCGAATGCGAATCGCCGCGTCGTTGGGCGACTTGCGGACAGCCTGGTCGAGAACCGCGACCAAGCGACCGGTCGCGCTGCTGTTGAACTCATTCTGTCTATCACGGTAGACCGAGTAACCGAAGTACCCAGCTACGCCGATGACCAAGATCAGGAGTGCTGCAAGAGCGATATTGAGGCTCAGATCGACTGGCGGGCGAGCTTTGGAAGGTCCAGTTCCCAGATCAGCTTCAGTCATGTACTGCCTCACTCCGATTCTTGTGCGCGTCGCAGGCCTACCGGGGCCGTGATGTGACGCGGCCGAACGAGAGAGAACGCTACTTGGTGCCAAGCGTCCGTGTCAATGAGCCGCACCCGGCCGGGTGCTGCTCGCCGCTGCTAACGAGCGAATGCCGTGCCGCAGCCGGCGGTCCGGCCATCTCCACTGAAACTCCGTCTACACGTCGAGGTTCTTGTGGCAGCGGAGGCAAAGTTGTGCACCGTAGTAGGGGGCGATCTGGTTGTTGAGCGGATCGACTGCACCGTGACATTGGTAGCACAGGCGCAGGTCATGGCCCTGCTGGAGCTCCAGCTGCTGCGACGCTGCGCTCGTACCGAACGACACGTGACACTCGAAGCACCGATAAGGCCGGCCCTTCTTCTTTGCGACATTGAAGTGCACGGCATGCTCGGCAAACGCCTTGTTCTGGATTGATGTCGCGGGCAGTTGCTCCATCTCGGGATGGCAGCGCACGCAGTTCGATGCGATCAGTTCGGCGGTGGCGACCGTCTGGTGGTGGCAGTTCTGGCACGTCTGTCGGTCGGTATGACAGATATTGCAGTCAGAAGTGCTGACCCCGGGCTCGGGCTTGTGATTTTGGAGCCAGTTGGGTGGGTGCGGCATCGTCGTCTTGTGGCATTCGCGACACGACGCATCGTCGTGGCAGACCCCGCAGGAACCCTGCTTCGCGAGGAACTGCTTGCCGTGGATGCTCTGCCAATTGCCCTTCTTGTGACTGGCCGGGATGACCTGCCCGACCGGGGCGTTCTTGCTCGTGCTGCGGCCCTGGTGGCATTGGACGCAGAACTCCGTCTTGTGACACATCGCGCAGTAGGAAGCGTCGGCGGTCGCGCGAACCTTGTGATCGCCTTGGATGAACTTGTCGGTGTGGTTGTCGGGCGTGAGCTTGAATCCCGGCGGATGGCACTTGTCACATTCCTCGGTGGCTACCAAGCCCTGACCCTGATGCTGCAAGCCGTGACAGCGATAGCACCCCTGCATGTCAGGACGTTCGGGACCTGTCGAGGTGTGACCGAACGTGGGGTGGCACACCACGCACCGATACGCGCGAGTTAGGTGCACGGCGTGTGCGAAGATCAAACGTCCGGGCAAAATGTTGTCGAGATCCGGGTGGCAGTAGACGCACTGCGACATGTTCGTTGGGCCTGTCGGGAAGATCTTGACCGTGGCAGGCTTGGGGCGTTGTCCAATCACCGAGACGTAGTTGTCGGGGAGCGCGGCGATCTTGACGTTCTCCTTTACGTGGCACGGGTTACAGTCCGTGCTCGCGGTGTGGCACATCATGCAGCCATTGACCCCGGTGTGCTGGACCGCGTCCGCGTGAGGCTTGCCGGCGTAGCCCTTGAGGGGCTGGTGATCTGCCGGGACAAGGTCAAACGACGGCGTGTGACACTTGTCGCACTCCCTCGTCGCCAGATCGCCCTGAGGCCCGTGCTTAACGCCGTGGCAGGCGAAGCATGTCTCCATCGGCACGGCATCGGTCCCGCCATTGTTGTGGGGCATGCGCGAGTGACAGCCATCGCACGACACCATGATGTGGTTGCCGTGATCGAAGATGAGTCCCGGCTTCTTGACTGTGCCGATCGTGAGGTGGCACGGCGCGCATTGCGACGAGTCGGTGACGGGTGCGCCCGTGTCGATGACCGGGGGTTGGGCGGTCGTGGTCGAACCCGCGTCGGCAGCATGCCCAACGTGCGCAAACACAAGCAGGAAGGCGGCCGCGAGAAGAACCGCGGCCACCCCCCAGATCCAGATATGCGGCTTTCGGAGCGCCTGAGTCACTCGGCGGTCGAACTCCTATCGTCTACAGCCCCATGAAACCCTTGACCTTGGCTATCTGCTGGAGCAGCCAGTTGGACTGCTGCACCTGCACCTCGCGGTGGATGAGCTGCGCAGCTTGATCGGCAAATTGCTCCGTCGAGCCCTTGTGGCAGCCTTCCTGGCCGCAGGTCTTGCCGAGGTTCGCAGTGTTGACAGAGGAAGTCGGGGACACGT
>JARLGT010000023.1 GCA_031292615.1 Coriobacteriia bacterium
ACATCTCGGCGTCCGAGCAGCTCGACGAGGCCAAGGACATTCTCAAGCACGAGACCGATCCGGAGATGAAGGAGTTCGCCGCCGAGGAGATCAAGGAGCTTGAGCCCAAGCTTCCTGCCCTCGAAGAGGAGCTCAAGGTCATGCTGCTTCCGGGCGACCCGCTCGACGACAAGGACATCATCGTCGAGATTCGCGCCGGTGCGGGCGGCGATGAGGCCGCGATCTTCGCAGGTGACCTCTACCGCATGTACACGCGATTCGCCGAACTCCAGAGGTGGAAGGTCGAGGAGATCGACGCTTCCGAGAGTGACTCCGGCGGATTCAAGGAAGTTTCGTTCCGCGTCAAGGGCAACAAGGTCTACTCCAAGATGAAGTTCGAGTCTGGCGTCCACCGCGTGCAGCGCGTTCCGGCAACCGAGGCCCAGGGCCGCATCCACACGTCAACAGCGACCGTCGCGGTGCTTCCCGAAGCCGAGGACGTCGAGATCACGATCAACCCCGCCGACCTGCGCATCGACGTCTACCGAAGCTCTGGCCCCGGCGGCCAGTCGGTCAACACGACCGACTCGGCGGTTCGCATCACGCACCTGCCTACGGGCACGGTCGTGCAGTCGCAGAACCAGAAGTCGCAGCTCCAGAACAAGGAAGCTGCTATGCGCGTCTTGCGCGCCCGGCTCTACGAGGTCGAGCTCGAGAAGCAGCAGGCCGAACTTGGCGCGCAGCGTCGCAGCCAGATCGGCAGCGGTGACCGCTCCGAGAAGATCCGCACCTACAACTACCCCCAGGATCGCGTCACCGATCACCGAATTGGGTTGACGGTCCACAACATTCCGGGACTTATGTCCGGCGAGATCGACTCGCTGGTCGATGGTCTGGTCGCGGCCGACCGCGCCGCCCGACTCGCCGCAGCGGTCTAGGCACTCCTGCGTGCCCGCCGATACTGTCTGGACGATCAAGGCGGCGCTCGACTGGACCGTGGACTATCTGGCCGACCGCGACGACGAGCATCCGCGGCGCAGCGCCGAGTGGCTGCTGTCCGCGGCGACCGGCCTTTCCCGCGTCGAGCTCTACGCCTACCACGACCGCCCGCTCTCGCCCGAAGAGCGCACCACGTTGCGCGAAGGCGTCAAGCGCCGAGCGGCCGGGGAGCCGCTTCAGTACGTCACCGGCGAGGTCGCCTTTCGCCACATCGTCGTCAAGGTGCGCCCCGGCGTGCTGATCCCGCGTCCCGAGACCGAGGTTCTCGTCGACGCCGGCTTGCCGGCGGTCGACTCCGCCATCGCCGAGCGCGGCGAGGCGCTCGTGGTTGACCTGTGCACCGGTTCCGGCTGCATCGCTCTGGCCATCGCGCAGGAACGCGTCGAGGCCCGCGTGCTTGCTACAGACCTCTCGCCGATCGCCATCGAGGTGTCTGCCGAGAACGCCGCCCGTCTCGGCTTGGAGGAGCGCGTCGACGTGCGCCAGGGCGACCTGTTCGCTCCGCTTCCACCCGAATCGCGGGGCGAGGTCGACCTGCTGATCTCCAACCCACCCTACGTTCCCAGCGCTGACGTGCCCGATCTGCCCGCCGAGGTCGCTGGATTCGAACCGCATCTCGCACTCGATGGCGGTGCGGATGGGTTGGACGTCTATCGGCGGATTCTGGACGAGGCGCGCACCTGGCTTCGACCGGGCAGCGGTATTCTCGCAATCGAACTAGATGAAAGAAGGGTGCAACATGCCGCTGCAGAAGCAAGACAGTGGTATGAAGATGTAAGGGTCGTCCTCGATCTCGCCGGTCGCGACCGCATCGTGACCGCCCGGCTCGCACAACGACCCTGACGACCCATCCGGGCAGGGATGCAAGGAGGCGTTCACGATGTCCAAGACGTATCACATCGATTCGGAGAGCCCAAACGCAGAAGTGATAAACCTCGCCGCCACGGTACTCCGTGACGGCGGACTCGTGGTCTTCCCGACGGAGACCGTGTACGGCATCGGCGCTCTGGCCGACTCCAAGTTCGGCGCGCAAGAGATCTTCGAGGTCAAGGTTCGACCGCTCGACAAGCCTCTGCCCTGGCTGGTCGAAAGCGAGGACGCGCTGGACACGTACGGCATCGAAGTTCCCGACTTTGCTCACAATCTCGCTCGGGCCTTCTGGCCCGGACCGCTTACGCTGATCGTCAAAGCGTCCGAGCGTGTTGGCCGAGACTTCCGAGCCCCCGACGGCACTGTCGCACTGCGCTCGCCCAAGCACGAGGTGGTCATCGAGCTGCTTCAGGCTGCCGGTGGCCCCATCATCGCGACGAGCGCCAACACCAGCGGCAACCCTGCGCCCGGCACGTTCGACGAGGTAGAGATCCGCATCGTGCAGGCTGCAGACCTCTCGCTCGACGGCGGCGAGACCGAGCACCAGACTGCATCGACGGTGGTCGACTGCACCGGAGACGCGCCGGTCATCCTGCGCGAGGGTGCGATCGGCTCGGCCGAGATCGTCTCGGCGGCTTTGGGCGGCAACTAGCCGTCGCGAGGCGCGATCTATCACGATCCACGCGGCGCTCGGCCTTCTCGGCTGGGCGCCGCTGCACGTCTCGGCGAGCCGCTCGCGAGTCGCGGGAAGCGTCACGGAACAGGGTTCCGATTGCGGTACAATCGACACTCCGACAACCGCTCGTGAAAGGCCAGTGCATGCGTATCGCCATCGGCAGCGACCACGCCGGCTTCGACCAGAAGGCGCGACTCGCGGACTACCTCGCCGATTCCGGCCACACGGTGGCCGACCTGGGATGCGCCAACGCCGAGGACTCCGTCGATTACCCGGACTTTGCGCTGGCGGTCGGCAAGGCTGTGAGCAGCGGCGATGCCGACTTCGGGGTGCTGGTGTGCGGCACGGGAATCGGCATGGCGATTGCGGCCAACAAGGTGGCCGGCGTGCGTGCGGCCAACGTCACAGATTCCGAGTTCGCCAAGTTGGCTCGCGAGCACAACGACGCAAACGTGGTGACGCTCTCCGCGCGGTTCGTGCCGCTTCAGGTCAACGAGGAGATCCTCGACGGGTTCCTCGGCACGCCGTTCGGGGGAGCTCGGCACGCTGCCCGGGTCGCCAAGATCACCGCCGCCGAGCGTCCGTAAGGGCCTCGGCGTTTTCTCGCGGTCGCTCTGGATGCGGTCGCGGTTGAAGTAGAGCAGGCGCCGCCACAAGAGGCGAGCGCCAGGACGGAAGGATGCGAGATGGCATTGAAGTACATCCCGGCCACCGACCCCGAGGTCGCAGCGGCCATCGACGCCGAGCTCGTCCGCCAGCGCGGCACGATCGAGCTCATCGCATCCGAGAACTTCGTCTCCATGGCGGTGCTCGAGGCGGCAGGCACGGTTCTGACCAACAAGTACGCCGAGGGCCTTCCCGGCAAGCGCTACTACGGTGGCTGCGAGAAGGTCGACATCGTTGAGAACATCGCACGCGACCGCGCCAAGGAACTCTTCGGCGCCGATCACGCCAACGTGCAGCCGCATGCCGGCGCGCAGGCCAACATGGCCGTCTACTACGCGGCATGCGACCCGGGTGACACGATCCTCGGAATGAACTTGGCCATGGGTGGTCACCTCACCCACGGCTCGCCCGTCAACTTCTCCGGCAAGTGGTTCAACGTCGTGCCGTACGGTCTGGACATGGAGACCGAGACGATTGACTACGACGAGATGGAGCGCCTCGCGCTCGAGCACAAGCCCAAGATGATCATCGCGGGCGCCAGCGCCTACCCACGCGTCATCGACTTCGCCCGCTTCCGCGAGGCCGCCGACAAGGTCGGCGCGGTGCTGATGGTCGACATGGCGCACATCGCCGGTCTCGTCGCCACGGGCGCGCATCCGTCGCCGGTGCCGTACGCCGACTTCGTGACCTCCACCTCGCACAAGACGCTTCGCGGTCCGCGCAGCGGGTTCGTGCTCTGCAAGGAAGAGTGGGCGGTCAAGCTGGATAAGGCTGTCTTCCCCGGCCTGCAGGGCGGTCCGCTCGAGCACATCATCGCTGCCAAGGCCGTCGCATTCGGCGAGGCGATGAAGCCCGAGTTCACCACCTACATCGATCAGGTTGTGATCAACGCCAAGGCGATGGGCGCCGCGATGGTCGAGTGCGGCCTACGCCTGATCTCCGGCGGCACCGACAACCACCTGCTCCTCGTCGACCTGCGTCCCGCTGGCGTCACCGGCAAGGTGGCCGAGAAGGTGCTTGAGGAAGTCGGCATCACCACCAACAAGAACGCCATCCCCAACGACCCGGAGAGCCCGTTTGTCACCAGCGGTATCCGAGTCGGTTCGCCGGCCATCACCACGCGCGGCTTCACCGAGGGCGAGGCCCACACCATCGGCTGCCTCATCGCCCAGACGGTCTTCAACCGCGAGGACGAGGCCAAGCTCGCCAACATCAAGGAAGAGGTCGCCGAGCTGCTCGCCAAGCACCCGCTCTACCCCGAGCTGTAAAAGCCACACCCACCAGCGGCTCGCAAGACCGCGAGAGGAGCCCTTCATGGCCAATTCGTCGCCGTATCCCAACGTGACGGTCGTCGAGCACCCGCTCGTCCAGCACAAGCTGACGATTCTTCGCGACGTCAAGACGGGCTCCAAGCAGTTCCGCGAGCTCGTCAAGGAACTGGCGATGCTCGAGGCCTACGAGGCGACGCGCGGCTTCCAACTCGCCGAGACCACCGTACAGACGCCCATTACCGAGACGGTAAGCTACGAGCTCGTGGGCAAGAAGGTCGCGGTGATTCCGATCCTGCGTGCAGGGCTCGGCATGGTCGAGGGCATCTTGGAGCTCATCCCGGCAGCGCGCGTTGGCCACATCGGCCTGTATCGCGATCCCGAGACGCTCAAGCCGGTCGAGTACTACTGCAAGCTGCCGGAAGACATCGCCGAGCGCGACGTGCTCATCGTCGACCCGATGTTGGCGACGGGCGGAAGCGCCTCGGCGGCCGTCGAGTTCCTACGCGCCAAGGGCGCGAGGCAGATTCGCCTCCTCGTGCTCATTGCGGCACCCGAGGGCATCGACGAGGTCGTGAGGGCATGCGGTCCCGACGTGCACATCTACTGCTGCTCGATCGACGACCATCTCAACGACCACGGCTACATCGTCCCGGGCCTGGGCGACGCCGGCGACCGCCTCTTCGGCACCAAGTAGGGGAGCGCAAAGATGCCGCGTCCATCCTGGGACGAGTACTTCATGTCTATCGCCGAGCAGGTGTCCGGACGCTCGACATGTCTGCGCCGTGCCACGGGAGCGATCCTCGTCAAGGACAAGCGCATTCTGGCGACCGGCTACAACGGTGTGCCCAAAGGGCTCGCGCACTGCGAGCAGGTGGGTTGCCTGCGCGAGCAGCGCCACATCCCCAGTGGGACGCGTCACGAACTATGCCGAGGCATCCACGCCGAGCAAAACGCAGTCATCCAGGCCGCCAAGCACGGGATTGCCATGGACGGCGCGACCGCCTATTGCACGCACCAGCCGTGCGTGTTGTGCGCCAAGATTCTGCTGAACTCGGGAGTGGTCGACATCGTCTACCGCGACCCCTACCCTGACCCGCTCTCGGCCGAACTCCTTGCCGAGGCGGGTGTGGTTCCTCGGCAGCTGATTGCTGTGGCGCCGGGCGCGGCGCTGCTCCCACCTGAGGACGCCGGTCTGTGAGCCTTCAGCACTACGCGCTCATCTTCGCGGTCGGGCTGGTCGTCACGCTTGTGGTGACGCCGCTGGTTCGGCACTTCGCGATCAAGCATGGGCTGGTCGACTTCCCCGGTGGGCGCAAGGTGCACACCAAGCCCATCCCTCGCCTGGGAGGCGTCGCAATCTTCGCAGGGGTGATGGCCGCCGTGGGCGTTGAGGCTTTCGGCGAGATGTACCTTGGCTGGGGTGGGACGATCGTGGGCGGCGGCACCGCTCGGGTCCGAATCCTCGGCGTGCTCCTGGGGATTACCATCATCTTCCTTGTAGGGCTGGTCGACGACCTCAGGACGCTTTCTCCGGGGGCTAAGCTCATCGGCCAGATCGTTGCCGCAGGAGTCGTCGTGGGGTCCGGGCTCAAGATCGTCTACGTGGGCGATCCCTTCGCGGGCGGGCTCGTCGAGCTGGGGCTTCTGTCCATCCCGATAACGATGCTCTACATCGTCGGCTTTACCAACGTCATCAACTTGATCGACGGGCTGGATGGCTTGGCGGCCGGCGTCAGTGCGATTGCGGCTGCCAGCCTGCTCATCTTGGCCGCGCAGGGTAACCGACTGGACGCCGCTGCATTCGCCGTGGCTGTTATCGGCGCGTGTGTTGGCTTCCTGCGCTACAACTCAAACCCGGCCTCGATCTTCATGGGCGATTCCGGCGCGCTCTTCCTGGGGTTCACGCTCGCGACCATCTCGCTCATGGGCGTCATGAAGTCCAGTGCGGCGATCGCTTTGGCGGTTCCGCTGCTCATTATCGGCGTGCCTATCTTCGACACGGCCTCGGCGATCGTGAGGCGAGTGCTGCACAAACGCCCAATCCAAGAAGCCGACAAGGGGCACATCCACCACCGGCTCCTTGGCCGAGGATTCAACCAGCGTCAAACCGTGTTCATTATTTACGTGTGGTCCATCGCGTTGGCCCTTGGCGGATACGCGATTCGATACGCCCCCGGGCCGATGAAGGCACTCACGTTCCTCGTCCTCTTCGTCATTACCGGGTTCATGGCGTACTGGCTCGGCTTGTTCGAAGCGGTCGGCCATGCCGAGGGGGAAGCGGCTGTTGGTGAGACAAATAAAGGCAATGGCCGAAGTGTGGAGAAAACAAGTTAAATGTACCTTGTGACCCTCCGGGGGGTCGTGTATTCTGACCCTGCTTGTCAGCCACGTGGCTGAGCGCTGGTCCTACGGGACCAGGGGACGAGGGTAACGGACGGGGACCACCAGAACCGTGCAGCTGCGAGCGCTCTTGGCGATACCGGCTGTCGCGGCCGTTCTGGGGTTCCTTATAGGGGCGGTGCTCATAGCCGCTTCAGCGTGGAGCCGGAATCTCTCCACGTCATCGGATGCCCGTGACGGGCTCGCGATCATGATGATGTTCATGATGGGCGGGATGCTCGTGGCGTCCGGTGTACTCATCGGGTACGTCCTGGTGGCTCCGGGTGGGTTCTTGTTCTTTGGGCTCTCACTGGGAGCCGGGTATGTCATCGGTCTGGGCGTGTCAGCGGTCTGGATGATGAGAGAGTCGTATCACGACTAGCAAGGGAGACAGACAGCGTGGAGCATTTCGCCGAAGAGATTAACGGCCTGCTTGATTTCCTGAAGAGCCACGACGTCACTTCGTTCCACCTCACGAACTACGTGTTCTTCCTTGCCATCGGCACGGTTCTCCTGCTGGCTATCCTCTTGGCCGCTCGGAATCAGGTGAAGCTCTATCCCACGGGCCGCTTCTACAACCTGATCGAGCTGCTCGTCGAGTTCGTTCGCAACGATCTCGCAGTCGCCAACATCGGTCCCGACGGAGCGAAGTACTTCCCGTTCCTCGGCACCATCTTCTTCTTCATCGTGCTCAACAACCTCATCGGTGTCATCCCGGGTATGAAGCCGGGCACCGGCACCATGGGCGTCACCGTCGCGCTTGCGCTGTTCTCCTTCGTCTACTTCAACTACGCGGGCATGCAGAAGCGCGGCGTCGGTGGCTACATCAAGGGCATCGTGCCGCACGGAGTTCCGGGAGTGCTGTGGCCGGTCATCTGGGTCATCGAGGTTATCTCGATGCTCGTCCGACCCTTCACGCTCTCGATTCGTCTGTTCGCCAACATGTACGCCGGCCACATCGTGCTCGGCATCTTCTCGATTCTGACGTCGATCGGCGTCGAACAGGTGATCCAGGGCATCCAAGGTGGCGGCATCGGCAACATCGCCATCGGCGGCATCGCAACGCTGGCGTGGATGCTCCTACTCACTGCGCTCTACCTTTTGGAGATTGGGGTTGCGATTCTGCAGGCCTACATCTTCACGCTGCTCTCTACCGTCTACATCTCGCTGGCGGTGGCCGAGCACTAACCACGGTTTCTAACCGGCCTGAAGTGCCGGTGGAAGTGTCAAGGATGGCCTTACGGAATAGGCCCCCCAAACAAGGAGGACGAAAGTGCAGTTCATCGGTATCGCTCTCATGTACGCCATCGCGGTCGTCGGCGCGACGATGGCAATCGCCCTGATTGCACGCGGCACCACCGAGTCCATGGCTCGTCAGCCTGAGGTCTCTGGCAAGGTCCAGACGATCTTCTTCGTCGGCGCCGGCATGGCTGAGGCGCTCGGCATCCTCGGTTTCGTTATGGCCATCCTGCTCTGGACCAAGATCTAAGTCGGCTAGGTCACTTTACTAAGCCGAATCGGAGGTACCAGGCGTGGATCTGCTCATACCAAAACTACAAGAGCTCCTGCCGGCGGCGGTCTCGTTCCTGATCATCCTCGTCGTTGCGTCGAAGTACGTTTGGCCGCCGATCACGGCGATGCTAGACGAGCGCGCCGACAACATTCGCGAGTCCCTTGAGCGCGCTGAAGCTGCCAAGATCGACGCGGAGCGTCTGCTCGACGAGTACAAGCAGACGATGGCCGACGCCCGCAAGGAAGCCGGAAGCATCCTGCAGCAGGCCAAGCAGGCTGCCGAGGCCACGCGTCTCGAAGGCACCGCAAAGACGCAGGCTGAGATCGACGACATGCTGACCAAGGCACGCGAGTCGATCGAGGGCGAGCGCCGAGCGGCCATCGCTTCGCTACAGGCGTCGGTTGCCGATCTCTCGGTGGCCGTCGCGGGCAAGCTGATCGGCAGCGAGCTTTCTGCCGACGACCACCGCGCCGTGATCGAGAAGTACATCAGCGAGGCGGGCAGCCTGAATGCGAACTAGCCGAGCGCTCGCCAAGCAGATCGTCGCGGCGTACGCGAACGCCCTGTTCGAGGCCGCCGCTGCAAGCGGTGACGTCGACAACGTCTCGATGCAGCTCGATGCTGTAGCGCGGCTCGTTCGCGGCCAAGCGCCGCTGCGCGACGCCGTGCGCGACGACTCGATCGCTGCGCCGCTGCGCGCGCAGATGCTGCGCGACGTGCTTGTC
>JARLGT010000024.1 GCA_031292615.1 Coriobacteriia bacterium
CGGCGATCCTATATCGTTCTTCCGGGGTGATCTGGGTGTACATGCGCTCCTCGCTTCTTGGCGGTTGGGAGGAGTCGTGAGTGTCCCAGATCGCCCCACCCTCGGGAGGTGGGGGTGTTGCACTTAGTATCTGAATCCGCGCCGTCGAACAAGCGCATCGAGCGGACGCCGCGAGCGCTATCCTGATGAGAGCGCCGGAGCGCCGCTCATGCACAACACGTTCGACGGACCGGGGGGGCTCTTTGCGATTCAAAGCGGCGACGCTCGCGGGTGTCGCGCTTATCACGGTCACGCTGATGGGTTGTGCGCCGCCCTCACGCGCTGGCGTCAACACGATCAAGCCCGACGTACGGTCAGGCTACCGGCTTGCCGTGAGCCCATGGCCCTGTGCCGAACACGACGCACAGCACACCTCGCGCACGAGGTTGGTCTTGCCAAGTACCGCGCCGGTGCTTCGATGGAGTTCCCAGAAGGCGAACGAGCCTGAGCCTGCGATCGCACCCGATGGGACCCTCTACATGTCCGGGTTCGACTCACGAACGCTTGCGATTGACGGTGGCACGGGTCGCGTGAAATGGGAGACGGCCGTCGAGAGCGCATGGGTACCCACCGTGTTGGCCAACGGCAACATAGTCATCTCGTCGGCAGAGGCCGTCCTCATTGACCAGCAGGCCGCAGTGACCATGACAGATTCTTCAGGTCGAAAGCTCTGGCACGTCAGGTTCGGTAAGCCGGTCTTCAAGCCTGAGGAGGGTCTTGGAGTAAGTTCCCCGACGATCGGCGCCGACGGCACGATCTACGTCGCCATCGACAGCCAGGGACTCTTCGCTCTTGATCCGGTCGACGGGCGCGTGCTGTGGACGTTTGCCGCTTCGAACCAACTTGCACAACCGACCCTCGGTCAGGACGGCACGATCTACGAACTCGAGGACTCTGCCGGGCTGGCGGCGCTTCGGCCCGATGGTTCAGTCCGGTGGCGGGTGAAGAGCGAAGCCTGGCCGCTCACTCCGCTGGCCGTCGGGCCCGACGGGACGGTCTACGTCCAGGAGCCGGATGCCCTTCGGGCGATCACCCCGGACGGACGCGATCGATGGCGTTTGAAGCTCGGCGTCCAAGGCGCTCTGGGCATTGGGAGTGATGGCACAGTCTACGCGCCTGATCCCGGCAACCGACTGACCGCGGTCTCGCCCGAAGGACGCGTGCGGTGGGTCGTCAAGCATGGCTCGCACGCCGCCTTGGTCGATGGAGCCGGTCGCGTCATGATCCAGGACGGTGGCACGCTTCACGTGTTCAAGCCCGACGGCTCCCAGCTTTGGCAAGCGGACGTCGGCGAAGGCACGGGGTCGATGCCCGTGGTGGGCCCGGGCGGCACCATCTACATTTGCAATGACGCTGGTCCTGGGTCAGTGAACGCTTGGGGCGGCGCCCGGAAGTAGCCCTTCGGGTGAGCAGGCCGTCCGTCGAACAAGCGCGTCGAGCGGACGCCGCGAGCGCTATCGTGATGTCAGCGCCGGAGCGCCGCTCATGCGCAACACGTTGGAGAGTGATCGGCGCGCGCCTAGTCCTCGATGAGGCCCTGCAGGGTGCCCTGCTGCCGCATCTTCTCCACGCTCTCAAGCATCCTTTTGACCAGTTCAGGGTCAGTCGGCTCCCAGTCGACCTCAGCGATGACTCGAAGCGGATGGACACTCCGATACGACTTGGTCGGATTGCCAGGGAAGCGCTTGTTCGTGACGTTCGGGTCGTCCTCGAAGGAGCCCGTAGGCTCAACCAGGTAGACATGCCCCGGAGGCTCGACCCCGGTCAGCGCCACGGCAAGCTCCGCCGCGAGGCCCGCTGCCGGGGCAGGCAGTGCCGTGAAGTAGATGTTGTTGGATATCCTCCCCTTCTGGAAGTTGGACTCGAAGCCGGGGCTGAGCAGGGTACCAGCCTCAAGCGCCGCCGCGGTGCCGTGGTAGAAGGGTCCCCTGACGTGCTCGCAGCTCTCGTACGTACAGGGCGTCCAGTCCAGGTCGGGTCCGATCTCCATCGGCAGGTCGCTCCTTGGTCGCAACGAGTTCTTCTTTGGCTATACCACCCCCGGCAATCGTAGGTGGCATCTCTCTGACAAGAGTACCGAGCGTCATGATCGTGTCGGGGCCCACGCCGAACCGCGGCGCGAGAACCCCGCTTGATAGCAGCGATCCTGCGCTGAGTTCGGGGCGTCTACTTGAGCGGTGATTCGGTGTGCACCCTTTAGTTAATTCTTCGTTCAAACCGCGCTTACTGATCCTTCGGGGGCGGATAATGAAGGCCTTCACGCACCGACGACTCGTGGGCGAAGCGATGGTTGCAGGCCGAAGAGGGCTCGCAGGTCCTCGCTGAGAGTCGTGTTCATCGGAACTGAGGACGTTCGTGTCGGCAGGGCAAGTGAGCTGGGGCCCGTCTCGGCGGTCGAGACTCCCAACTGCTCCTCGGTTGCGGGCGCGACACAGGCCATCGTCTCGAGCGGGGCTGCGGGGGCTCGACACCCCGAAGATGCGCGCCGGTAGTCAGGGGAGGAACCACGGAGAACACCGAAATCGTCAACGCCGCTTCAGCCGATTCGTTTGACGAACTTGAGCGAGGAGTACGTGCGGCGCTGGGGACCTACTCCAATGTCCATCGAGGCAGCGGGCACAACTCGCTCGTCTCCACGCACTTGTTCGAACAAGCCCGGGACATCGTCTTGGAGTATCTGGGGCTTAGCAAGGACGGGTACGTAGTCATCTTCTGTACGCTGCGAGCGGCCGATGCGCTGGAGAAGCACCTTGCGCCCGGAAGTCATCGGTGTGTATCAAGCCAGGATATCGGCCTGCCGATCGGTGTGAGGGCGCTTGCGGTCAAGCGAACCGCGCTGCGCAAGGCCATCCCCCTCGAGACCGGCGGAGGGACTGCCCGCCTTGTGTCTGCAGGCTGGGTCATCTGGGCTCCTGCGCCGGCGAGGTTCGAGCCCGGAACGCCCGCGATCGTCAATGTCATCGCTTTCGCAAAGGCGCTTCAGCTGGTTCGGTCTAAAGGGGAGGACGCTTTTCGAGCGGCTGCCGCCGACGCGACGACCGCGGACTGTATCGTTCGGCATGACGTTTTAGATGGCTACTCCGGCCGGGAGCTGCTGGGTGAGCTCAGACGCACTCTGATCGGTCGCGACGTCAGCGTCCCGACCGAGCAGGGCGCGCGGCCCTACGTAAACCTGGACAACGGCGCCAGCACTCCAACGTTCGAGCCGATGTGGAGCGCGGTGTGTCAGACGTGGCGCCAGCCGCAGAACGTGCAACGAGCCCTCATCCCGGCGGTTCGGTCGGTCGTCGCCGATGTCTTGGGCGCGCCCCTCTCGGCCTATGACGTGATCTTCGTGTCCAACACCACAGAGGCCATCAACCTCGTGGCCGAAAGCCTGCGCAACGAGTCCGAGCCTGGTGTCGAAGCGGTCGTCATCAACACGCTCCTTGAGCACAACTCCAACGAACTGCCTTGGCGAACGATCTCCGGCGCCTCGCCGATCCGACTTTCAATCGACGCCGAGGGCTTCATCGACCCCAGCGAGCTGGACACGATCCTGTCCGAGTACAACGAGCGTGGCCAGCACGGAGGGCAACGCGTCAGGCTCGTCGCGGTTAGCGGGGCCTCCAACGTACTGGGCACGTGCAACGACATGGATGAGATCGTCCGAATCGCCCATCGGTACGGTGCGCGGGTGTTGGTGGACGGGGCACAGCTGGTTGCTCATCGCAGGGTCGACATCGAGCGCTCGGGAATCGACTTCTTCGCCTTTTCTGCGCACAAGGCCTACGCACCCTTCGGAGCTGGCGCGCTGGTGGCCAGGAAGGGACTTCTCGGTTTCAGCCCAGCCGATCTCGAGGTGATCCGATCCTCAGGCGAGGAGAACGCGGTGGGAATCGCGGCGCTGGGCAAGGCCCTATTCCTCTTGCATCGGATAGGCTTTGACGTGATCCAAGACGAGGAGCGCTTACTCACCGAGCAGGCGCTGCGCGGCATGGCGCAGGTGCCCGGCCTCACAGTCTTTGGGATCAGTGACCCCGACTCGCCCGGACTCGCTGACAAGACCGGCGTTATCCCCTTCAACCTGAAGGGCGTCATCTCCCACACGGTGGCCAGAGAGCTTGCTGAGCGTGTCGGAATAGGCGTGCGCTCCGGTTGCCACTGCGCGCATCTGACCGTCAAGCACTTACTCGCGGTTCGTCCATGGGTGCGGCAGCTTCAGGGCGTGATTGTGGCCCTGCTCCCTCGAGTCGAGCTGCCAGGTGTCGTCCGAGTGAGCCTAGGCATTGAGAACACCGGCGAGGATGTCGACACACTCATCCGAGTTCTGGAAGGAATCGCCACGCAGCGTGGGATCAGCGCTGACGGGAGTTCCGCTTCTGTGCCCGATGCGATGCCGGCCACATCCCAACAAGATGTCCGAAAGCAGATGGACGATTCCGCCGAGGCCGCAGCGCAGCGGGTCTACGCCCAATCCAGCAGGCACACCGTAACAAGCTGACAGCGCGCGAGGCTGCGCTCGCGTGTCTGCGGGCTCGTGCGCACGGCATGCAAGGAAGAGGGGCACGGACACAGACAGGGGATGGTGCGCGATGGCTTCGGTGCTGGTGGCGTACGCGACGAAGTACGGCTCGACCAAGGAGGTCGCCGAGGCCATCGCCAAGGCGCTAGGTGAGCGGGGCGTAGACGCGGTCGTGAGACCTGCGGGCGAGGTAAGGGACCTCAAGGGCTACTCGGCCGTCGTTCTGGGCACTGCGCTTTACTTCTTCCGGTGGCGCGGCGAGGCGCACCGCTTCATTTCGCGCAATCGATCGGCGCTGAGTGGAGTGCCGGTTGCGGTGTTCGGGCTTGGCCCCATCGAAGACACCCCCGAACAGTTCGAGGCCGCCCGCCAGCACCTCGACAAGGGGCTCGCGAAGCACCGTTGGCTTGCACTCTCGAGCGTTGCGATCTTTGGCGGCCGACTCGATCCGGCCCATCTGCGCTTCCCGGACAACAACCCCGCCTTCCGCCGAATGGCTCCGAGTGACACCCGCGATTGGGACGCGGTGCGGTCGTGGGCACAGGGTCTCATCGGTGCGCTGGGCCTGAAGTCGGGGAGCGAAGCGTAAGCGCCCGTAATTAATCGACGGCCGTCTGACAGTGTCGCTCCTCTTCGCCATCAATCTTCCTCGGTGATTGACACTCCATTGGGTCGCGCAGTATGCTGAGTACGAAAGAACATACTAGTGTGATTGGTGTGATTTGGGTGGAATTCGGCGAGGGTCGCTACTTCTTCGGAACGACCAAGGTCGGAGAGCGCGGGCAGATCGTCATCCCGCGTGAGGCGCGCGACGTCTTCGACATCAACCCCGGGGACTCGCTGCTTGTGCTCGGCGACGAGAAGCGAGGAGGGCTCGCGATCGTGAAGGCTGACCTGATGAAGGAGTTCCTCGGCAAGATGTTCGGCGATACAACCCCGGAAGATCTCGACGACCTGGCATAGGGGAGCACCATGTCTTGCTCAACCACCGGTCAGGCCCGCAGGCGCGTGATGCCGCCAACGTACTTCTTGATCGTGCTCGTGATCGTGATCGGGAGTCGCTTCGTACTCGGCCCACTGGCCTACTCCACGTGGCTCACCCTCGGCCTCGGTGCTGTGCTGATGGCGGCCGGCATCGCACTCAACCTTCTGGCGGACTCGGCGTTTAAGAAGCGCGCGACGCCCGTCAGTCCGGACGCACTCCCCTTGACGTTTGTCGATTCAGGCGTGTTCCGTCTCACTCGCAACCCCATGTACCTGGGTATGGCCCTGATTGCCGCAGGCAGTGCGCTATTGGTCGGGGCGCCCGTGGGCGTACTGGCGGCGCTGGGGTTCGTCGTGATCATGGATCGCATGTTCGTGCCCGGCGAGGAACGGAACTTGGAGTTGGCCTTCGGTGGGTCGTATGTCGGCTACAGGGCCAGGGTGCGGCGCTGGATCTAGTCCTCGGCTGACGCCCGATTTCGAGTCGGGTAGTGGCACACTCAATAGTCCCCCACGCGATTGCGGCCGCGTGCGTGGAGGCGTGGCTCCGGACCCGTCGTCACACTGGGCGATGTCAGGCCTTGACGTGTGCCGAATGGTGGCCCGAAAGCTCTGCGGCTCCTCGCTGCAGGGCGGGCAGCAGCGAGCTTTCGAACAGGAAGGCGCCGACCACAGACGTCGAGACCGGACCACGGGGGCTGACGTCGAAACGGTAACGCCCCTGACCATGGCCCGAGCCACCGAGGTTGAGTTGGACACACAAGTCTCGCTCCGGATTGGCAAGCGTCGCCGTGCGACCCTCTCCGCCGCGTTCGAGCTGCTCGAGCTCCTGTTCGAACCGCCGGAAGTCGGAGCTCTCGATGCATGTTGTGTAGCCGCCTGAGAAGCCTGGGACCGTCACCTCGATGTCCACCCTCCGGGGCCCAGGGCCATGGAGTGACGTGAGCGAACTGATCCTCAGTTCAAGACCATCAGCGAACAGATCCACGAGCGCGACCCTTCTTGTCCGTTTTCGACCCGTCGCTCTTGCCGGTGTCCGACTTGGCTCGAAGCGTCGGAGTGCCGCTCGCGCGCCAGAGCATGAACTCGACGTCCATGGGGCATTCCTTGAACGTCTTTCTCACGGCACGCTCGAAGTCCAAGTACTGATCCCTGGTCAACTTGCTCCAAGGCACGGGCAGCTGGTGGACGAATCCGGCACCAGCGAGCGCCTCTAGAACGACGTTATCCACGGGCAGGTGTGCGAACGGGTACCACGATCCGATCTGCCCGATGTTCTCAAGCTTCAGAGCGTGGGCGCTGAAGAGGTACTTCAATGACATGTTCAGCCACTTCTGAGCGTGGCCGTAGCTCATCTCATCGCCGCCGAATACGCTGATGAGCGCGTCACACGTCTCATCATGCCAGCCATCGAAGGCCGACTCGCCCACGCGCTCGGCCTTCTTGTCAGCTGCGGCCTTGGTAAGGCGTGCCGAGAGTTCAACCGCAGCCGCCTCGACCCTGTCCTGTCGTGCCTCGGGCGAGTCGGCAGTGTGCAGCGTGCGGTTGAAGTCGCGGTAAGCGCGGTCGATATAACGCCGGAAACCCGGCCGCTCAGTTCCGAAGTACACGACTGCTAGGTATCGTTTGAAATCCTTGGGCCGCATCTTCGTGTCCACGAGGTCCTCCTTCAAGGTGCCGAGCCGCTTCGAAAGGTGCCTACCACGAGTTCATCGGCCCATGAGGTTTCTCTGCCCGACGCGACCGTGACCCACACCGGCTATCTTTCCGGTCATTCTCGTCGAGACGGGCGAGCCCACGGAATGCGGTCAAGAGCGTTCGCGGGCGGCGACCGGTCACAACTTTGTGAACTTCGACCTTCTCCCGTCAGTCTCGCCATAACGCGGGGTAGGGTCAAACCGCCACGCGGGTGCGACAGGCAGGAGACATCAAGATGCAAGTGCTCATCGAACGCAAAGCCCTTGAGCTGACATTTCGGACCCTTCTGAGTTGCCAGTGCCCCGTGACCGCCGATGAAGAACGCGGGGTCTTCGGGCTTCTCTCGAGCACGGGTTCCGACGAGACGCTCGACTACGCTCTGGTGCTGGCACAGTTCAAACCGAACGCCAACACGGTGTTTCGCCGGCTCGCGGACTTCGCGGTGTGGATGGCCCCGCCCGCGTCTGAGGAGTTCACGATCACCACCGACCACGTCATCCGCCACTTCGCCTCGTCGTATCACTGGAACCATGTCGTCGCTGACGGCACGACGGGCGCCTACAAGAAGGTGCTGTCTGTGCCTCGGTGGTTCTTGGGACACATGCTGCTTCCCGTGCGTATCACCCATGTGCACACAGACGGCGTCACGGCCGTCTACGAGTACGTGGCCTGAGACGAGGCGCCGTTCCCGCTGACGGGGGAGATGCATCGAGCAATCGAGTTGAAACAGCTGTTCGCACCGGATGCGTATCAGGTGAAGGTCGGGGAGACGTGGGCGGTTCACCTTGCCGCTCTGCTCGACCGCATCACCCCCGAACAAGAGCAGCTCGCAAGGATGCTCACCGAGTCCAATCCGGTCCTCGTCCAGTTCCGTGATGACGTCGACATGATCGACTACAAGAACTTCGAACGCCACGGTGACTACAGCGCTCTGTGTCAGAAGAGGTACGCGACGTACTTCGGATAGGACGCAGTTCGTCGACGGCGAGGGACGCGAGATTCTCGATTCACGAGTCTCGATTGTCGGCGGTTCCGCCACGGAATCGGATGCGTCGCGGCCGAGCGAAGAGGCGAACTGTCAGCCCAATGGAAAGTTGTGACATGTAGCAACGTGTGTAGCAACGCGGCCGAATCCGCTGGGGTTCGCAGTGATTCGCCAATGACGACACGGGCCCATGACCTGCCGAAATCCGACACCAGCGAACACCGGCGGTCAGCACGGCGTTCCTTTACACGGAAGAGGTCGGGGGTTCGAATCCCTCATCGCCCACCACAAAACCGCAGGTCAGAGGCACAATCGGGACTGGCCATCGGTGACGCCGTACACCCGTGAAAGGCCCGAATGTAGCAACGCGAATTCGGCGCCATCTCGCGTGTCGGACGGCGAGACCGCAAGCCTCTGAGCTGCGGAAACGCGAAATGCGCGTGCGTCGTCTAGCCACGAGGCGCGATCTCCACAGAAGAAGTCATCATGCGCGAGCGCGTCGCCTAGAGCTGGCGCTCGACGAGGATCGCCGACGAGCTCAAGTGCCCACACGGTAGACGCTCCGCCTCCTCCTCGCCTTCGGCGTTATGAAGTCTTCACGCGAGGGGTCCTCACATTCACAGCCGATTCACAACGGCCCGCGTAACATGAGACTTCAGTGCTGAGCCGAGATGGCACTTGGGCTCGGTCGGTCGTTTGGTCGGAAGGAAGTGATCGGCGCGATGCGCAGCATGCGCGGAGTCCTTCGTGCATTCGCCGCCTCGCCCGGTGGGGGCTACGTGATTTCGGCGGCCGCAGTCGGGGTTGCGACTCCGGTGCTGCTCGCCTTCCGTGGTCCATTCGGCAAGGATGTCGTTGCGCTCCTGTACGTGCCGGTGATCATCGTCTCGGCTGGACTCGTCGGTCGCCGCGGGTGGTGGTTCACTCCGGTTATCGCGTTCCTCGCCCTGAACTTCTTCTTCACCGTGCCCTACTACACGTTCTACGTGTACGACCGGCACGACTGGCTGCTGCTCGGGATCTTTCTCGTGGTCGGTTTGGTCTCGAGCCTTGAGGTCGGCCGTTTGCACCAGCGCACGCGCGAGGCATCCGGTCGGCTGCACGATTTGCTCGTGCTCAACCGGCTGAGTCGGGACTTGGTGTCGTTGCCGTCGCGAGAAGAGTTGGCGCGAGTGATTGCCAACGCAGTCGAAGACTCTGTCGACAGAGTCCTGTTGATGATCTCGGATCCCGAGGCGCGCCCAGGTCTGCGTCCTGTCGCAGGCGTGGCGTCCAAGTCTGAGGTAGACGTCGCGTCTTGGGTCTCGGCCAACAGCAAGGCCGTGGGGCTTCCCCCGTCCACAAGCGCTGCACGCGCATCCGAACCCTGGCCCGTATCGGTGGAGTGGCCGAAGGGGATGCCTGGCCCTCGGTGCGGCATATACCTGCCGCTGCAATCCTCTCTGGGCCGCGCGCAAGGAGTGCTCTTGTTCGAGACGCCTGCGACCCGCCCGCCGACTATCGACCAAATGCGCTTGTTCGTTTCGGTGGCCAACCTGACGGCCACCTTCCTCGAACGTCATCAACTTCAGGACAAAGCCGTGGCGCTGGCAAGCCTCAAGGAGGCCGACAAGTTGAAGTCGGGCTTCATCGCGGCAATCTCACACGACATCAAGACTCCGCTCGCGGCGGCCAAGGCGCGGTTGACGGGGCTGCTCGAAGACGACGTTCCATGCGATGACCAGCTCCAAAAAGAGGAGCTGCTCGCGGTGGAGGCCAATCTCGATCGTCTCGATGTGACGATCGGCGACCTGCTAGACCTCTCGCGCCTGGAGAATGACGCGTGGCGCCCGCAGCTCGAGCGCCAGGAACTCGGCGAGATCCTGTCGACGATGCTCTCGCACCTCCCCGCCGCGTCCGAGCCGCGAGTCCGTGTCACGCTTCCGGCTGCCGCGGTGATCGTGAACGCCGACTTCAGACAGATGGAGCGCGCCGTGCGCAACGTCGTTGAGAACGCGCTCAAGTACAGCGACGACGTGGTGCTCGTCGTAGTCGAGACCGGAGACCAGGCCGTGACGATAAGTGTCGAGGATCTTGGACCCGGGATCCCGCCCTTCGAGCGCGAGCGGGTGTTCGAGCCCTTCTTCCGGGGCTCGGCCACGGGGCGCGCAGCTTCGGGAACCGGTCTCGGGCTGGCCATAACCCGAGAGATCGTTGCAGCCCACGGCGGCAGCGTCCGCATCGAAGATTCAGCGCCCCTAGGGGCGATGTTCGTGATCTCGCTCCCAAGTGAACAGGAGTCGTGACATGGGTACTCCCGAGCGCCCCGTTCGCGTGCTCGTCATCGACGATGAGGAAGAGATCAGACGGGCACTGAAGTCCGTGCTCACAGTTCGCAAGTTCGATGTGACGCTCGCGGTCGATGGAGGCACCGGGCTCGACGCCGCCATCGATTGCTCGCCGGATCTTGTGATCCTCGATCTCTCCCTTCCCGACATGGACGGCCTCGATGTCTGCCGCGAGCTGCGCAACTGGCTGAAGGCGCCGATCCTCGTGCTGTCAGTGCGCGGCGATGACGCCGACAAGATCGCGGCACTCGATCTCGGCGCCGACGACTATCTCACCAAGCCGTTCTCCGCAGGCGAGTTGCTCGCGCGCGTTCGCGCTCTCCTGCGCAGAGCCGGACACGGCGAGCCGGCGTCGCCGGTGATTGAGGCCGGCGATATCCGCATCGATGTATCGACCCGCACGGTTGCCGTGCGAGGGCAGGAGGTCGTGCTGACGCGGACCGAGTTCGACATCCTGCACTTCCTCGCGGAACACATGGACACGATCGTTACGTCCCGGATGCTCTTGCAGACGGTCTGGGGACCTTGGTACGTGGGCGACACGCAGACCCTGCGTGCTCACATCAGCCACCTTCGCAAGAAGATCGAAGTCGATCCCGCGTTGCCGAAGCACATCATCACCGAGCCGGGTGTCGGCTTCCGCCTTTCCACGCGCTAGAAGGCCGCGGGCCCGTCCAAAGATTCACGCAGAATTCACGCGAAGGGCCGCGTGATTCGTGCTCCCTTCATGCGCCCCGGCCTAGCATCCCTCCTGTCGCCAACACAGGCGCTCGTTTCCCCGAGCGACAACTGTGGTTCCCCAGCCAGGAGGGAGTATTCGCATGCTCGACCTCATCTTCGTCGGAGGTTGTCTCGCCTTCTTCGCAATCTGCGCCGTGCTCGTCCGCTTCTTCGAGCACATCTAGGGAGGTCTTCCGCGATGACTATCGAGTACATCGTCACGGGCGTTTTGGGCGCTGGAGTTCTGGTCTACCTGACGTTCGCCCTCATCTATCCCGAGAAGTTCTAGAGCCAAGAGGAGAGAACACCGATGTCATGGATTGATATCGTCCAGGTCGTCGTGCTCGTGGGCCTCCTTGCGCTTCTCACGAAGCCGCTGGGTGTCTACATGGCGCACGTGTTCCAGGGCGAGCGCACCTTTGCAGATCCGGTCATCAAGCCCGTGGAACACCTCATCTACCGACTGACAAGGGTGGACGAGACTGGCGAGATGGCGTGGACCAGCTATGCGCTGGCCATGCTCGCGTTCAGTCTGATGGGCTTCCTGATCCTCTACGCACAACTCCGGCTTCAGGGATACCTGCCGCTGAACCCCCGGGGAATCGCCGGGATGTCGCCTGACTTGGCTTTCAACACCGCAGTCAGCTTCCTCACCAACACAAACTGGCAGAACTATGCCGGCGAGGCCGCCGTCACGAACCTGTCTCAGATGGCCGGTCTGACCATCCAGAACTTCCTGTCCGCGGCTGTTGGGCTCGCCGTTGCCGTGGCGTTCGTCCGTGCTCTAGTGCGCAAGGAGACCAAGGAACTCGGCAACTTCTGGGTCGACGTCACGCGCAGCTGGCTTTACATCCTGTTGCCGATATCGATCATCGGCGGGGTCTTCTTCGCTTCGCAGGGTGTTGTGCAGACGCTATCTGCGAGCACCACGGTGCACACGATCGAGGGTGCATCGCAGCTCATCCCGCTCGGCCCCGTCGCTTCCCAGGAAGCAATCAAGGAGCTCGGCACCAACGGCGGCGGGTTCTTCAATGCGAACTCCGCACATCCCTTCGAGAACCCGAACCCGCTGACGAACTTCGTGGAGCTCTTCCTGGTGCTGCTCGTGCCCGCCGCCGGAACGTACATGTTCGGACGGATGGTGGGCGACCAGCGACAGGGCTGGGTCCTCTTCATCGCGATGCTGCTGCTGTTCCTCGCCTCTGTCGGGGTCTCCTACAGCTCGGAGCGCGCGGGCAACCCCAATCTCGCCAAGGCCGGTGCGTTCACGACGGCCACGACCACTCAAGACGGGGGCAACCAGGAGGGCAAGGAGATCCGCTTCGGCACGATGGGCTCGGTCCTCTTCAACACCTCAACGACGGTCACGTCCGCCGGTGCCGTCAACTCGATGATCGACAGCTTCACGCCGCTGGCCGGCGGGATGGCGATGCTCAACATCATGCTGGGCGAGGTCATCTTCGGAGGGGTGGGGGCAGGCCTGTTCACGATCCTGATCTTCGTGATCCTGGCCGTGTTCATTGCCGGACTCATGGTCGGCAGAACGCCCGAATACCTCGGTAAGAAGATCGGCGCCAAAGAGATGAAGCTCTCGATGCTCGCGATCCTCGCGATGAACGCGACCACGCTCGGTATGGCGGCGATCTCCATCGCCCTGCCGTCAGGCCTCGCGGGAGTGCTCAACTCGGGTCCGCACGGCCTGAGCGAGATCCTCTACTACTTCGTCTCTGCGATTGGCAGCAACGGCTCGGCATTCGGCGGCCTGACCGGCAACACGCTGTTCTACAACAGCATCGGCGCCGTGACCATGCTCATCGGGCGCTACTTCCTCCTCGTCCCCGTGCTCGCAATCGCCGGGTCACTCGTGGTCAAGAAGCAGGTCCCGGAGTCTGCCGGAACATTCCCCACCACCGGTCCACTGTTCGTGGGGCTGCTCATTGGCGTCATCGTCATCATCGCCGGGCTGACGTACTTCCCAGTGCTTGCCGTGGGATCGATCGTCGAGCACTTCCTCATGCATGCCGGACAGCTATTCTAGGAGGGTTGAACACCACATGACCGATATCACGCAGATGATCGGTGACCCCGATCCCGAACTGGCACCCGGGCCGATTCAGCCCGAGCACTCGAAGAAGAGCCCGTCCGTCTCCCAACGCGACATGATCGTGCAGGCATGTGTCGAGTCACTCCGCAAGCTCGACCCACGTACGCTGTACCTGAACCCCGTCATGTTCGTGGTCGAGATCGGCAGCGTCGTCTCCACGTACTACGTGTTCCAGGTCCTCGTCAGGGGAACGGGCAATCTCGCCTTCATCGGCGGCATCGCGTTCTGGCTGTGGTTCACAGTCCTCTTCGCGAACTTCGCCGAGGCGATGGCGGAAAGCCGCGGCAAAGCGCAGGCCGACACGCTTCGCCACATGACCACCGACACGACGGCGAACCGCCAGACGGCAGACGGAAGCACCGAGACGGTGGCCGCCTCAGAGCTCAGGCGTGGCGACGTCGTCGTCGTCGTGGCAGGTGAAGTCATCCCGGGCGATGGCGACGTGATCGAGGGGATCGCCTCGATCGACGAGTCGGCCATCACGGGCGAGTCCGCACCTGTCATCCGCGAAAGCGGCGGAGACCGCTCGGCCGTCACCGGCGGTACGCGCGTGCTCTCCGACCAGATTCGGGTGCAGATCACTTCCAACCCCGGTGAGACATTCCTCGATCGCATGATCGAGCTCGTGGAGGGCGCCAGCCGCCAGAAGACCCCGAACGAGATCGCGCTGGCCATCCTGCTCATCGGGCTGACGATGATCTTCGTGGTCGTGTGCATGACGCTCGAGCCGTTCGCCATCTACTCCGGAAGCGCCGTGCAGATCGCAGTGCTGATCGGACTGCTCGTCTGCCTCATGCCGACTACCATCGGCGGACTGCTCTCCGCGATCGGCATCGCGGGCATGGACCGCCTCGTGCGCCACAACGTGCTTGCCATGTCGGGTCGCGCCGTCGAGGCGGCCGGCGACGTCAATACGTTGCTGCTCGACAAGACGGGGACGATCACGCTTGGCAACCGTCAGGCCGTCGCATTCCTGCCGGTGCCGGGTGTCGAGGAGAAGGATCTCGCCGACGCGGCGCAGCTCGCCTCGTTCTCAGACGAGACGCCAGAAGGCCGGTCGATCGTGGTCCTCGCCAAGCAGTACGATATTCGCGAGCGGCATCTCGACGAGGCGACGACGACCTTCATCCCGTTCACGGCACAGACGCGCATGAGCGGTGTCGACATCGGGGCAGAACGGATCCGAAAAGGCGCTGGCGACGCGGTCGTCAGCTGGGTCGAGTCTCTTGGCGGCAAGGCTTCAGCCGAACTCGACGCGCTAGTTCGAAGCGTCTCCGAGCAGGGCGGAACGCCCTTGGTGGTCTCGCGTGATAGCCAGGCACTCGGCGTAATCCACCTGAAAGACATCGTGAAAGGCGGCATTCGCGAGCGCTTCGATCAGCTGCGCGCGATGGGTATCCGGACCGTCATGATCACGGGCGACAATCCAGTGACCGCCTCGGTCATCGCCAGAGAAGCCGGCGTAGACGACTTCCTGGCCGAAGCGACGCCGGAGGCCAAGCTGCATCTCATCCGTCAGGAGCAGGCGAGCGGCAAGCTCGTTGCCATGGCAGGCGACGGCACGAACGACGCCCCGGCGCTCGCGCAGGCCGATGTGGGGGTGGCCATGAACACAGGCACCACCGCGGCCAAAGAGGCCGGCAACATGGTCGATCTGGACTCCAACCCCACCAAGCTCATCGAGGTCGTTGAGATCGGCAAGCAGCTCTTGATCACGCGCGCCG
>JARLGT010000025.1 GCA_031292615.1 Coriobacteriia bacterium
CGGTCTACGGGCTTCACGCGCTTTCGCTACGGACGCTGCGCGATCTCATCGCCGCTCGCACAGTAATCGAGCGGGGGAGCGGGTCGATCGGCGAGATTGCCAAGACTATCGGGCGGCCGGACTGGCAGCTCAAGAACCTGCCGAGGCAGGCGAGGGGCTTCACGTCGCAGGAGCTGGTCGACGCTCTGCGTGCTGCGGCCGCTTCTGAAGCGCAAATGAAAACGAGCCGGGATCCCCGACTCGTCTTCGAACGCTGGATTGTGAAGGTCTGCGGCTAGCTCTGGATCGAGTTGGCCAGCTTCACGATGCCCGACTTGCGGTTGGCAGCCTGGCTGGCGTGGATAACGCCCTTGCTGGCAGCCTTGTCGAGCAGGCGAGCGGCCTCGAGAGCTGCTTCCTTGGCGACAGCGGCGTCACCGGCATCTACAGCGGTCTGTACCTTCTTGGTTGCGGTCTTCAGCCCGGACTTCACCGCGCGATTGCGCTGGTGAGCCTTCTCGTTGGTGAGGACGCGCTTCTTCTGGCTCTTGATATTCGCCACGTACGTATTCCTCCAGACAAATTACGATGGTGCCCGTCGCAGTGGGGTGCGAAGAACCTGCCGAGGATAGCACACGGCGCCGGGCGCGGCCAAGCCACAACGCTTGGCCCAGTTCTTCCTACGTTCGGCTGCACCCTGTTACACTCAACCGCTATGACGAACCCCTCCCACATACGCAACTTCTCGATCATCGCCCACATCGACCACGGTAAGTCGACGCTCGCGGACCGAATCCTCGAGCTGACGCACACGGTCGAGCATCGCGACATGGTCGAGCAGGTGCTTGACTCGATGGACATCGAGCGCGAACGCGGCATCACCATCAAGGCACAGGCTGTTCGCGTCATGTACGACGCTGACGACGGCCAAACCTACCAGCTCAATCTGATCGACACCCCGGGTCATGTCGACTTCACCTACGAGGTCAGCCGTTCGCTTGAGGCGTGCGAGGGCGCGATTCTCGTGGTCGATGCGACTCAGGGCGTCGAAGCGCAGACCGTCGCCAATGCGCTGATGGCGATGAACGCGCACCTCGAGATTATCCCGCTGATCAACAAGATCGATCTGCCGGCTGCCGATCCCGAACGTGTCCGTCACGAGATCGAGGAGGGCCTCGCCGTTCCAGCAGACGAGGCGGTGCTCGCCAGCGGCAAGACAGGCGTGGGAGTTCGAGCCGCGCTTGAGTCGGTCGTCCGTAACGTGCCGGCGCCAACCGGCGACCCCAATGCGCCGCTTACCGCCCTCATCTTCGACAGCTACTTCGATGCCTATCGCGGTGTCGTCGCGCTGATTCGTGTCTTCGATGGCTCGGTGAAGAAGGGTCTGAAGATTCGCATGATGGCCACCGACGTGGTCACAGATGTCGAGGAAGTCGGCGTGCGTCGGCCGGCTAACGTGCCCGTCGACGAACTGGGTGTGGGCGAGGTCGGCTATCTCATCACTGGCCTGAAGGACCCGTCTCTGGTCAAGGTCGGCGACACGGTCACCCTCGCCCGCGGTGGTGCGACAGAGCAACTGCCTGGCTATCGTGACGTCAAACCGATGGTATTCACCGGCCTGTTCCCGATCGACGGAGCCCAATACCCTGAGCTGCGCGATGCTCTGGACAAGCTGACTCTCAACGACCCGGCGCTGATCTACGAGCCCGAGTCGAGTCACGCGCTGGGCTTCGGCTTCCGCGTCGGATTCCTCGGCTTGCTGCACATGGAGGTCATCAAGGAGCGGCTCGAGCGGGAGTTCGACCTTGAGTTGCTGGCGACGGCGCCCTCGGTCGAGTACCACGCGTACCTGACCAATGGCACCCAAGTGGTCATCCATTCGCCACAGGACATGCCCGACCCATCGAAGCTGGATCGCATCGAAGAGCCGTTCCTTAAGACCACGGTGATCGTCCCGCCGGACTATGTGGGCGCGGTTATGGAGCTGTCCACCAGCCGGCGCGCCACCTTCACCGACATGCAGTATCTGAGCAAGACCACGGTGGAGTTGCACTACGAGATGCCCCTATCCGAGCTGATTATGGACTTCTTCGATCAGCTCAAGAGCCGCACCAAGGGCTACGCGTCACTTGACTACGAGCCCATCGGCTACCGCCCCGGCAACATGGTCAAGCTCGACATCCTGCTTGCGGGCAAGCCGGTCGATGCTTTGTCGTTCATCGTTCACAAAGACAAGGCCTACGACCGTGGAAAAGTGCTCACGGAGAAGCTCAAGGAGATCATTCCTCGGCAGATGTTCGAGGTGCCGATCCAAGCTGCCATCGGCGCCAAGATCCTTGCCCGCGAAACCGTACGCGCGATGCGCAAGGACGTCATCGCCAAGTGCTACGGCGGTGACATCTCGCGTAAGCGCAAGCTCTTGGAGAAGCAGAAGAAGGGCAAGAAGCGGATGAAGAACATCGGATCGGTCGAAGTCCCGCAGGAGGCCTTCATGGCGATTCTCAAAGTCGACGAGTAGCCGCGGATCGCCGTGAACCCACGCCGATGAGCGCCATCGCCGACATCCTGTCCCGCGGCCGAGTGCTTCTTGCCCCGATGGCCGGCGTCACAGAGGCTCCCTTCCGCGGCATCTGCAAACGCATGGGTGCGGGTCTGACGTACACGGAGATGGTCAGCGCGACCGGCCTGCACTACACGCCCGACTCTCCAACCTCTACAGCGCTTCTGCGCCTCGACCCCGCCGAGACTCCTGCCGCCGTGCAGATCTTCGGCGCCAACCCCGATGTGATGGCCGAGCAGGCCGCGCGCCTGGTCGAGCGGTTGGGCGACTCCATCGCGCTGCTCGACATCAACATGGGTTGTCCTGTCACAAAGGTGATCGCCAAGGCCGAGGGCAGTGCGCTGATGCGGACTCCGGAGCTTGCCGCGCAGATTGTGTCGGCCGTGGCCCAGGCCGTGTCACCGCTGCCGGTCACCGTCAAGTTCCGCAAGGGTTGGGACAGCGCGAGCGTCAACGCGGTGGACTTTGCGAAGCGCATGGAGGCGGCGGGAGCCGCCGCACTCGCGGTTCACGGCCGCACTCGCGACCAGTTCTACAAGGGCTCGGCGGACTGGCGGGTGATCGCCCAGGTCAAAGACGCCGTCGGCGTGCCGGTGATTGGAAGCGGCGACGTGTTCTCCGCCTACGATGCGGTCGCGATGATCGTGCAGACGGGCGTGGATGCCGTGATGGTCGCGCGCGGGGCGCAGGGCAATCCGTGGATCTTCCGAGAGGCACGTGCCCTCCTTGAGTCCGGCGCGCCGATCGCCGGTCCGACTGCGACCGAGCGCATCGACATGGCGCTGGAGCACGGTCGGGCGCTTGTCGACTTCGGTGGAGAGCGCGCCGTCATCCGCATGCGAAAGCATGTGGGGTGGTACGTTGCGGGTCTGCCCGGAGCCACCTACGTGCGCACGAAGGTCGATCAGAGCGCTACATTCGCCGAACTCGAGGCCATGTTGCTCGAGTACGCCGAGTTCTTGGCGAGCCACACCTCGTTGATGAAGGAAGGCCAGTGACAGACCTCGGCGTTTCGAGCGAGTTCGGACACGCCGAGGAGGCGGGCCTTCCCGAGCACTTCTACTTCCACGTGCCGTTCTGCCGGTCGAAGTGCTCCTACTGCGACTTCACCTCTTACGCGGGCTCTGACTCTCAGGACGTGTTCGCGGTGTTCGCTGGCATGGAGGCCGAGGTTCACCGCTGGTCGTTCGCGAGCCTGCCCGGCGTCGTTGCCACTGTTTACGTCGGCGGCGGGACGCCGTCGCTTCACGCGGCGCCGGTAGGCCAGCTGCTCGAGCAAGTGAGGCGCCACCTGCCGCTTCGAAGCGATGCCGAGATCACCGTGGAGGCGAATCCCGACTCGCTGAGTTCCTCGGCGCTTGAAGCGCTGGTCGCGGGCGGTGCCACCCGGATCAGCGTTGGCGTGCAGGCGTTCGACGATGGCGTGCTACGCCTCCTGGGTCGCCTGCACGATTCTCGGCAGGCACGGGTTGCGCTCTCGCTTGTCCGCGAAGCCGGCATCGAGCTCTCGGTCGACCTGATCTGCGGCGTTCCGGGCCAGTCGATGGCCTCGTGGGTCGAGTCGCTGGAGCAGGCGCTGGACTCCGGCGCCAAGCATCTGTCGATCTACCCGCTCGCAATCGAGGACGGCACGGCGCTCTCGGTTGCGATCTCCGGTGGGCTGGTCGTCGAGCCCGACCCCGACACCGCCGCCGAGATGATGCTCGTCGCGCAGACGCGGCTAGCAGCCTCGGGCATCGAGCGCTACGAGGTGGCCAACTACGCCACTCCGGGCCACGAGTCGATCCACAACACCGCGTATTGGACGGGCAAGCCCTATGTGGGGGTCGGCCCGGGTGCTCACGGCATGTTTGAACCAGGCACAGCACAGACCGTCGGCATGTACTTCGGCGACTCGGCACAGCAGGACGTGGCGCGAGTCCGCTACGCCAACTCCGGCGAGATCGACGCGTGGCTCACAGGTGCTGCCCCACAGGTAGAGCTGCTTTCGGCCGACGAGGTCGCCAAAGAGGACGTGATGCTCGGCCTTCGACTTGTGCGGGGGGTGCGGGTGTCTCAAGTGTCTGCGGCTCGACTCGACGACGTACTCGACTCGCTTCGGCACGACGGGTTGACCGAGCTTGTTGACGGGCACTGGCGAACGACCGAGCGAGGGTGGCTGCTCGGCAACGTAGTCTTCGGACGCGTCTGGGCAGGCGAATAGGCTCGGCACTTGCTTCGCGGTTGGGCTGGCACTCGCTATACTTGAGTGCCAACGACGCAGATACGCGCCGTGCTTCGAGGAGGACTCATGCTCAACGACCGTCGACGACGCGTGCTCCAAGCGCTCGTCGAGGAGTACATAGCCAGCGCCACTCCGGTAGGGAGCAAGACGCTTGTAGATCGCTACGAGCTGGGATGCAGCCCTGCCACGGTGCGAAACGAGCTCTCCATTCTTGAGGAGACTGGCTTCGTGCTGCAGCCGCATGTCTCGGCGGGTCGGCTTCCCACGGACACGGGCTACCGGTCGTTTGTGGACGTGCTTATCGAGGGCGGAATGAGCGATAGCGACATCGAGCAGATGCGCACCACGCTCTCGCACAACGCCAACGAGGTCGACGAGCTGATGCGCGAGACGTCGGTGGCACTTACGCAGCTCACCAGCTGTTTGGCCGTCGTGCTCGCGCCCAGCGTCACGCTGACGCGCGTGAAACGCATCGACCTGCTGTCGATGGCGCCGCGCCGCGCGCTGTTCGTGTTGATCACCGAGTCCGGGCAGGTCGTGAACCGCAACGTCGAGCTTCCGCTCGAAACGGCACCGGAGCGCCTGGCCGCGGTTGAACGCTCGCTGAACTCGGCGTTCGATGGCAAGCGCGCCGCCGAGATACGTCCGCTTCGCGTGGCGCTCGAAGCTGCGCACGGCGAGGACGGTCTGGTGGCGCTGGTCGTCGATCAGATCCTCGACGCGCTGGACGAGGCCGATCGCGATCGCTTCTACCACGTCGGCGTCCCCGCGCTCCTGGCTCAGCCCGAGTTTAGGGAGGCCGGTCAGGCCCGGCCACTCATCGAGTTCCTCGAGGACGGGATCGCCGTGCTCGAGACGCTCTCTGAGGCTCTGGGCAGCACCGACATCTCGGTTCGTATCGGACACGAGAACCGCCGAGCCGAGCTGGGCAACGTCAGCATTGTCGCCACCAACTATGCAGCGGGGGGAGCCGACGGCATCGTCGGCGTCATCGGCCCGACCCGCATGGACTATCAGCGCGCCATGGCGGCCGTTCGCGTGATCGCGGACGGACTGTCCGAGGCGCTCAGCTAACAACACCGCAAGAGAGGATCCGCCCGTGCCCGCAGGTACTCAGGACTACTACTCCACGCTCGGCGTCGAGCGCAGCGCAACTGCCGATGAGATCAAGAAGGCGTTTCGCCGCAAGGCGCGCGAGCTCCACCCCGACGTGAACAGCGCGCCGGACGCCGAGGACCGCTTCAAGGAGGTCAACGAGGCCTACGACGTGCTCTCGGACCCCGACAAGCGCGACCAGTACGACCGGTACGGCTCGGTCGGTCGCAACGGCGGTGGCGGCGGTGGCGGCTACGGCTATGCCGATATGGGCGATCTGTTCGGCGGCGGTGGCGGCATCAACATGGAAGACCTGTTCAGTGCGTTCTTCGGTGGGGTCGGCGGGCGCGGAGGCGGGCGCGGCGTGCGGCTTGAGGGTCGCGACATGGCGATGCAGATCGTGATCACGCTTGCCGAGGCAGCGAGCGGCGTCGAGAAGGAGATCGTGCTCGATCGACTGGCGACGTGCGACGTGTGCGGCGGCAGCGGTTCGACCGAGGATAGCAAGACGGTCACCTGCCCGGACTGCAATGGCACCGGGCAGCGCGTCACGCAGCACAAGACGTTCCTGGGCACCATGCAAACCGTCGCGCCATGCGAGCGATGTGGGGCGAGTGGTCACATCATCGAGAACCCGTGCGAGGAGTGCCAGGGCTCGGGCCGCGTGCCCGACCGCGAGCACGTCAAGGTCAACATCCCGGCCGGCATTCGCGACGGCCAGCAGATCCGCGTAGCCGGCATGGGTGAGGCTGGGATTCGTGGCGCTGCGGCGGGCAACCTGCTCGTCAGCGTGCGAATCGCCGAGGACGAGTACCTGCACCGGGAAGGCGACGACCTGCACTGCCGCGCCACGGTTCCGGTTACGCAGGCGGCGCTCGGCGCGACCATTCATGTGAACGGCGTGCTCGAGGAGCACAACGTCAACGTGCCTGCGGGCACGCAGCACGGTGACACCCTGCGAGTAAGGGGTGGCGGCATGCCGCGTCTGAACGGGAGCGGGCGTGGCGACCTGATCGTTCACGTGGCGATCACGGTCCCCAAGAAGCTTTCCAAGCGCCAGCGCGAGCTGCTCGAGGAGCTCGCCACCGAGTTTGGCGAGGACGTCGCCGAGTACAAGACACCCATGCACAAGCTTCGCGACTGGCTGCACGGCTAGCCGCCCTGTCATGAGCGCACACCGCTTCTTCCTCACAGCTCCTCTTGCGCCGGTCCCCGGCGGGCTTATGCCGATGGCGCCCGCCGACGTGCATCATGCGGTCGACGTGCTGCGTCTGCGGGTCGGCGAGACCATCGATGTCGTGGAACCCGACGGGCGCGTGTGGCGCATCTCACTCACGGAGGTGGGAAGCGAGGGCGTGGTGGGCGATGTCGTGCGTGAGATCCCAACCCTTTCGCTCCCGCGAGTCACGCTCTTTCAGGGCGTGGCCAAGGGCGACAAGATGGACGACATAGTGCGTCAGGCTGTTGAGGTCGGCGCCGAGGCGATCGTTCCGATTCTGACAGCCCGCAGCGTCGTGCAGCTCGATGAGCGCAGGTCCGCGCAGCGCGCCGAGCGCTGGCAGCGTGTCGCGCTGGCGGCGGCCAAGCAGTCCAAGCGCGCGACGGTGCCGCTCGTGTCGGCACCGGTGCCCCTTCGTGATGCGCTGGTTGAGTTGGCCGCCTTCGACGGTGCCGTTGTGCTGTGGGAGGAGTGCGAGGGCCTCGGAATCGCGTCGGCAGTGAAGCGCTGCGCTTCCTCGGCAGACGCACGTGTAGCGCTGATCGTCGGCCCGGAGGGAGGGCTCGCCACCGAGGAGGTCGACGCGCTCGTTGCGCTGGGCGCGACTCCCGCTACGCTTGGGCCCACCATCCTGCGCACTGAGACCGCCGCGATCGTGGCTCTTGCACTCGCGATCGGGGCGCTAGGCGGCCTGGGCGGCTCGGATGACTGAGCGCTTCGGCCGCGGCGTTGCGATTCGCACGCTCGGCTGCAAGGTCAATCGTGCGGAGAGCGAGGCGATCGCCGCAGCATTGCTGGGCGACGGCGCGCCGCTTTCCGAGGAGTCCGATGCCGCCGTGGTCGTCGTCAACACCTGCACGGTAACCGGCGAAGCCGACGCCAAGGCGCGCAAAGCCGTACGCCACGCGTTAGCCGGCGCCTCGCAGCCAACCGTTGTGGTGACCGGCTGCCTCGCTGCGCTGGATCACGATGCGCTAGCGGCGCTTGGGGAGCGGGTGGTGGTGGAGGCCGACAAGTCCCGCGTGGCAGCGCTCGTCGAAGAGCTGCTCGGCGCTCAGGCGTCGCGCGGAGGCGACCATCCTCTGGTGTCGCGCGCCGAGGACCCGGCGTTTCGCACTCGGGTCTCGCTCAAGGTCGAGGACGGTTGCGACGCGTTCTGCAGCTACTGCATCGTGCCGTATGCGCGTGGAGTCCCCCGTGCTGTGGCGCTGGATGAGGTCGTTACGCAGGCGCTGTCGCTTGTCGCGACCGGGACGCGCGAGATCGTACTGACCGGCATTAACATCGGCCGCTATGAGCATGCCGGCCACGACTTGGCCGACGTGATCGACGCAGTCGCGGCGACCGGCATCGCTCGCGTTCGGCTGTCAAGCATCGAGCCGCTCGATCTGACGCCGCGCCTACTCGCCGCGATGGCAGCCGCACCTGCGTTCTGCGCGCACCTGCACGTGCCGCTGCAGGCCGGAAGCGACTCCGTGCTCGCCGCCATGGGTCGCGCCTACACGTGCGAGGAGTTCTTGGAGCGCATCCGAGCCGCTCGCGAAGCGCTACCTGGCCTGGTGGTGACCACCGACGTGCTGGCCGGCTTCCCCGGCGAGACCGCCGAACAGGCTGCTGAGACGCTGGCGTTGTGCGAGCGAGTCGGCTTTGGGAAGCTGCACGTCTTTCGGTACTCGCGGCGCCCGGGCACGCCGGCGGCCATCCGCGCAGACCAGGTCGACGAGCCGACCAAGGGCGCTCGCGCCGCTGGTCTTCGCCAGCTTTCGGCTCGCCTCGCCGCGGCCCGCGCTACCGCCCGAGTCGGTGCCGCGGCTGAGGTGCTGGTGGAGCGCGTCGTGAGGGCGGGCGATGCGCAGCCGATGGCCGAGGGCACGACGCGAGACTACCTGCGCGTGAAGTTCCCGGCACTGGGCGCCGCCCCGGGAGAGCTCGCACAGGTTCGCCTCGTGCACGTGGACGGGGAGCACCTGCTCGGCGAGCGGCTCCTCTGAGGGTCGGCAAGGCGCAGAATCACCCTCGATGGTGCTAGAATTCGCACGTACTCGCGGCGCTGACGCCGTGCCCCGCCTTTCCCCGAAACCGAGGTGTGAACCCAAGCATCGTGGAATCCACTCAGATACGTCTCGTCGTCCCGCCTGAACTGGACATGACCAGGCTCCTCGGCCAAGGCGACGCGCTCCTCAGGCTCATCGAGGACCACTTCGAGTCCGACATCGCAGTTCGCGGCAACCAGATCACCATCTCAGGCCAGTCCGGCGACAGCCAGACCGTCTCTTCGCTCTTCGCCGAGATGATTCAGCTCGTCGAGCGCGGCGAGCAGCTCAACTCCGAGAACCTCGAGCGCTCGATCGAGCTGGTCAAGCACGGAGAGGTATCTCCGACAGCCCTTCACGGCGACATCATCCTGACCCACAAGGGCAAGACGATCCGTCCCAAGACTGCAGGTCAGAAGCGCTATGTCGATGCGATCCGCAAGAACACCGTCACGTTCGGCATCGGCCCGGCCGGTACGGGCAAGACCTATCTCGCCATGGCGATGGCTGTCGAGTCGCTCAAGCACAAGGAGGTCGGGCGCATCATTCTGACGCGTCCGGCGGTTGAGGCGGGGGAGTCGCTCGGCTACCTTCCGGGCACTCTGACCGAGAAGGTCGATCCGTATTTGCGCCCGCTCTACGACGCGCTGTTCGACATGATGGATGCCGAGAAGTCGGCGCAGCTCACGGATCGCGGCGTCATCGAGATCGCGCCGCTGGCCTACATGCGTGGGCGCACCCTCAACGACTCCTTCGTCATCCTCGATGAGGCGCAAAACACCAGCCCGGAGCAGATGAAGATGTTCCTGACGCGTCTGGGCTTCGGCTCAAAAGTCGTTATCACCGGCGACGTGACGCAGATTGACCTGCCCAAGGGGGCGTCGGGCCTCAAGCAGGTCCGCGACATTCTCGGCGGTATCCAGGACATCGAGTTCATCGACCTGACCGGCAAGGATGTCGTCAGGCACAAACTGGTGCAGCGCATCGTCACGGCGTACGGCGAGCACGAAGAAGCCAAAGCAGCTGCCGAGGAGGCGAAGCACCGCTAAGCCATGGGTAGGTATCGCGAGATCACTTCCCGTGCAGTGACGAAGCTTCCCGGACGGCTCAAGTCGCCGCTGGCGGGCCGCGCCGTGCTCTTCGTGCTTGTGGGTGCGACCGCCGCCTTCATCGTGCTCATTGGCGGCGTCACGGTCTTCTTTGCCGACATGGCTGACGGGACGCCGTACCAGATCGCCGCCATCTCGGGCGTGTGGGGCGCTGTGGGCGCAGCCACCGCGACGATCGCGGCGCTGATCCTCATGCCGTTCATTCGCGACGGTCTCGGACTGGCCGAGGACATCCGTCTTCTCGAGGCGGCAAGCCCTGCGCATCCGCTCATGAAGGAGCTCATCACCAAGGCGCCGGGCACGTATACGCACTCGGTGGCAACTGCGAACTTGGCCGAAGCGGCTGCCGAGAGCATCGGCGCGGACACGCTGCTGACGCGGGTCGGTGCCTACTACCACGACGTGGGCAAGATTCGTCGGCCGGTCTACTTCTTCGAGAACCAGCAGCCGGGCTTCAACCCTCACGACAAGTGCAAGCCTCAGCTCTCGGCGGTCATCATCACTGCGCACGTCAACGACGGGCTTGAACTGGCCAAGCAGTACCATCTCTCGCCCCGCATCCAGGCGATCATTCGCCAGCACCACGGGACGAGCCTCGTGCGCTACTTCTACAACAAGGCGGCCGCCACCGACGCCGGCGTCTTCGAGGCTGACTTCCGGTATCAGGGCGAGAAGCCCGACACCCGCGAGGCAGCGCTCATCATGCTGGCTGACTCGAGCGAGGCTGCCGTGCGCGCCCTGCGCCAGCCGTCCGAGCCGCGCGTCATGGCGGTCGTGCGTGCGATCGTCGAGGAGAAGCTCAGCGACGGTCAGCTCGACGATTCGCAGCTCTCGGTGGGTGACATGGAGCGCATCGTGGAAACGTACTCTCATATGCTCACCAGCATGTATCACACGCGCATCGAGTACCCGGTTGCGCCCGACATCTCAGGGAGGCCGGCAAGTGCAGATCAGCATCGTGAGCCATCGAGAGCCTGAGCCGCTCGACCTAACGGCCTTTGAGCGACTCGCCGCGTTCGTTCTCGACCGCGAGGACGCACCTGTCTACACCGAGCTTTCCATCGCGATTGTGGAGATCGCCGAGATGACGGAGCTCAACCAGAGGTATCGCGGCAAGGAAGGCCCCACGGACGTCTTGTCCTTCGAGTGCGACGACCTGTGCGCCGCTGAGCCCGACGAGCCGGTTACCTTGGGCGATGTCGTGATCGCTCCCGCGATCGCAGAGGTACAAGCCGAGGAGTACGGACACACCGTCGAGCAGGAGCTCAACTTGCTGCTCGTGCACGGGGTGCTTCATCTTCTGGGCTACGACCACGAGGCCGACACCGACGCGTCTGCGATGCAGGCACGCGAGCGCGCCCTGCTGACGGCGTGGGACGCGGCGGGCTTGCGGGCCTATGCCGACGAGCAACCGCTCGATCCTTTGGAGCTTCAACTACGCGATCTCGGGCGTGGTCTACGCGCTACGCACGCAGCGCAACATGCGAATCCACGTCGCGGCGGCCCTTGCATCGCTGATAGTTGCCCTCGTACTGCAGGTGGGCACGGTGGGGTTGGTGGCGATAGTCTTCGCCATCAGCTTGGTCTTCGTCACCGAGCTGGCGAACACCGCGATCGAGGCTGCCGTCGACGTCGCAACCACCACCTACGACCCGCTTGCCAAGGTCGCCAAGGACGTTGCCGCAGGTGCGGTGCTCGTGGCGGCCACCAACGCGCTCGTCATCGCGTACCTGGTGCTGTTCGATCCCGTCACGCGTGTCGCGTCTCACGGTCTCGTGATCGTCGAGGCGGCACCGGCCACGCTGACCGTGATCGCGCTGGGGCTGACGCTTCTCATCGTCATCATCCTGAAGGCACTGACGCGCGAGGGTTCGTTCGTTCATGGAGGCTGGCCCAGCGGGCACGCGGCGCTGGCTTTCGGAGCGGCGGCATCGCTCGCGTACGTCACCAACAGCGTCAAGGCCACCGTGCTCGCGTTCTTCATCGCAGTGCTCGTCGCCCAAAGCCGCGTTGAAGGCGAGATACACACCATCTCGCAGGTGATTCTGGGCGCGTTGCTGGGCACGCTGACGGTGACCGCGATCTATCAGGTATTCTTCAGATAGTGGGCGCACCCACCAAACCCGAACTCAGTCCGGAGGCCGTGTGGTCTTTGTAGTGCTCCTTCTCGCCGTCGTGTTCGGCGTACTCTCCGCCGTGTTGGCTGCTGCCGAGACGGCCGTCATGCTCCTGCCGCCCGGCAGGGTGCACCGCCTCGTCGAGGCGGAGCGCCATGGCTCTGTTCAGCTCGAGGCGCTTGCAGCCCGGCCCTACCGCATCCGCGCAGTCTCCGGGCTTGTCGCCGCGTTTGCGTTCGCTACGGCCGCGATGCTCGGTCTTGAGGCCGGTGCGCTGCTTAACTCAACGCTCGATCCAGCTTGGGAGCTCCTAGCCGCGCTTCTCGGCGTCCTGCTCATGTTTGCGCTTGCGCAGACACTGCCTCGAGCGCTCGCGGTTGCGAACCCGGAGGATCTGGCACTTGAAGCGGCCCCCATCGCTCAGGCGCTCGTGCCACTGGTCTACCCGTTCGCCAAATTGCTCGCCGCGCCGTTTGCCTGGGTCATCCGCATGGCTGGCGGCGAGCGACCCACCTCGCCGTGGGCGACGGCTGCCGAGTACCGCGCCGTCGACACGGATGAGGAGACGGAGCGCGAAGAGGCCGAGGAGGCGCTTCTCGAGGCCGTCTCCGACTTCGCCGAGAAGGTCGTTCGTGAGGTGATGGTGCCTCGGACCGACATGAAATCGCTGCCGGACACGGCGCGGGCCGCCGATGCAGTTGCGCTGATCGAAGGGACGGGCTTCTCTCGGCTGCCGGTGTATCACGAGTCGACCGACGACATCCGGGGAGTCCTGTACGCGAAGGATCTGCTTGTCGCGCTGGCCGCGGGCAACGCCGACAGCCCGATCATCGGACTGGCACGCGCGCCCTACTACGTGCCCGAAAGCAAGCCCATCGAAGAGCTCCTCGCGGAGATGCGCAATACGACTCACATCGCTATTGTCGCCGACGAGTATGGCGGCACAGCTGGTATGGTCACGCTGGAGGATCTGATCGAGGAGATCGTCGGCGAGATATCCGATGAGTACGATCGTGAGGAGACGCTGCTCGAAGATCTTGGGGATGGGCGGTTCCGCGTGGACGCGCGGCTGCCCGTGGACGACCTCAACGAGCTGTTCGGCACTGAGATTGAGATCGATGCCGACTCGGTGGGCGGACTGTTCACCGAACTGGCTGGCAAGATACCGACCCCGGGGGAGTCCGTCGAGATCGAGGGTCTTCGCCTGACCGCTACCGACCTGCAAGGGACGAGAATCCGGCAGCTCACAGTCGAGCCTGCCGCGACGTCAGACGATGAAGGAGCAACACATGCGTAACCTCACCCAGCCGGACTTGGCGCTGCTCGCATTCGCGCGGGAGGTTCAGGAGAAGGCCTACGCGCCTTACTCAAACTTCCGAGTCGGAGCGGCCATCTACGCCGACGGCGAGATCTTCCAGGGAGTCAACGTGGAGAACGCCGCCTACGGGGCGACCGTCTGCGCCGAACGTGCCGCACTCACTGCCGCCATCACCGCTGGCTGCAGAGACATCACGGCCATCGCCATCGTCGGTGACTCGGAGTCGCCCACAGTACCGTGCGGCTGCTGCCGTCAGGCGCTCGCCGAGTTCAACCCCGACCTTCGCGTCATCATGGGCGGCAACACCGACGAGGTCCTCGTTCGCTCGCTCGAGGAGCTGCTGCCCGAGGCCTTCGTGCGAGCCTTCATCGACGAAGAGAAGCGCTAGGTGGCATCCTCACCCAAGCTCGGGGGTGTCGAGCAGGTCAGCAGCGGTTTCGTCGCGCTTGTCGGCAGGCCTAATGCGGGCAAGTCAACGCTGACCAACGCGATCGTGGGAACCAAGGTCGCAATCACTTCCGATACGCCACAGACGACGCGGCATCGTATCCGCGCGGTGCTCGATCGTGACGACGCTCAGCTCGTGATCGTCGACTCGCCGGGGCTGCACAAGCCGCACGACGCGTTGGGCGAAGAGCTGAACCGCTCGGCGCTCAAGGCGCTTGAAGACGTGGACGTCGTGGCGTTTCTAGTCGACTCGACGCAGCAGTTCGGTCGCGGGGACGAATGGGTGGCCGGTCACGTGGCCAAGGCACGAGCTAAGCGCGTCCTAGTCCTCACGAAGGCAGATCTGTCGACACAGACCAAGATCGAGGAGCAGATCGCCGCGGCGAGCAAGTTCGCGACGTTCGACGACATCGTCGCCGTCTCCGCGGTCGATGGCTTCAACGTGGATGGCTTTGTGGATACCGTAGTGGCATACCTGCCGCAGGGACCGCGCTGGTTCCCTCGCGACATGCCGTCTGACCAGTCGATCGAGGTGATGATCGCAGAGTTCATCCGCGAGAAGATCCTGCGCTCCACCCACGACGAGGTGCCGCATGCGGTTGGCGTCGTGATCGACGACCTGACCTACGACGACCGTAAGAACATGTACACGATCATGGCGATCATCTACGTCGAACGTGAGTCGCAAAAAGGCATCATCATCGGCAAGGGTGCCGAGAAGCTCAAGGCGATCGGCACGGAGGCTCGCGTGGACCTTGAGCGACTGCTCGCCGGCAAGGTGTTCTTGAACCTGAGCGTGAAGGTCAAGAAGGACTGGCGCCGAGACGCAGCCCAGATTCGGCGGTTCGGCTACGGAGAGGGACGGTGAGCGTCATGGATGCGGCGACTCTCGCTTCATACATGGACCAGACGCTGCTCAAGCCGACGGTAGGTTTCGCCGAGGCCGCGGAGTGGATCGAGGCCAATCGCGATCGTGGCTTCGCGTCGCTGTGCGTCTCGCCCTTCCTGACGCCGCTGGCCGCCCAACGGCTGTTCGACTCAACCACGAAGGTGTGCTCGGTCGCGGCGTTTCCACTCGGCTATGCGGCGACTGAAGCCAAGGCCGATGAGGCCGCACACCTCGTGACATTGGGCGCCGTTGAGGTGGACATGGTGATCAACATCGCCGCGCTGCTCGAAGGCGAGAGCGCGTTCGTGCACCACGATATCGAGGCCGTGGTCAACGCGGTGGCGCATGCGAGCCACGGCAAGGCCATCGTCAAGGTGATCCTTGAGACCGGTTATCTGCAGACCGCCGACATCGAGCGAGGCTGCCACCTTGCAGTTCAGGCGGGCGCGCACTTCGTCAAGACGTCGACAGGCTTTGGGCCGAGAGGCGCGAGCGTTGACGACGTGCGCACGATGCGCGCGGCCGTCGGACCGGACATCGGTGTCAAGGCGGCAGGCGGCATTCGCGATTTGGCGTGTGCGCTGGCGATGATCGAGGCCGGCGCGACTCGGCTCGGCACTTCGGCCGGCGAGAAGATAGTTGCCGAGGCCGCTCAGTCGGCTGCGCCGGGAGCCTAGCGTCGGTGGCGCTGGGATCCGTCGCCCGATCAGGCCGTGACGCAAGGATCGACGCCCTCAAGGGCGTCGCGATCGTTTGTGTCGTGCTCTATCACACACTCGGGCAGTACTGGATCACGGCCCCCACGCTTGCGCTCTATCTGCGTGAGATCGTCTTCGCGTTCATGCTGCCGCTGTTCGCGTTTCTCTCCGGCTACGTCCAGCCTCGCGCTGGCGCGTTGAAACCAAGGCAGTACTTCTCCCGACGCACGCTTGGCCTCATGGTGCCGTACGTGTGCTGGGAGGTTACATACGGGCTGGCCCTCGTTCCAGGCGCCCACGACAGTATTGGCGCGTTTGGGCGCTACCTGCTGGGAACCCTGACCGATCCGCATCTCGAGGGCCGCATGTGGTACCTCTACATCCTCTGGGTCGCACTGATGCTTCTCGGCGCGCTGCGCGTTCTTGGCCGAGACAACCCATGGGTGCTCGCTGCGAGCATCGTTGCAGTGATGGTGTGGCCGTGGTGGGGGCAGTTCAAGCGGCTGCAGTGGATCTACACCTACGTCGTGCTGGGACTGCTGGCCAGGAGGTATGATGGCGAGCTTTTCAAGCACAGGCTTGCGATTGGGCTGGCTGGCGCCGTCGCCTTCCCGGTGCTGTGGTGGGCGACTCGACCCGAGAAGACCGCGTTGGCCCGCGTGAGCGCCTGGCTGCTTGGCTCACCGCTCCTGGGCGGCGGCGTGGCGACCCTCTACGGGTTGTCGACGCTGGCGGGCGTCGCAGCCATCGCGGCGTTGGTAGCTGCGAGCTACGTGACGCCGCACGTGGCGCTTCGAGCGCTAGCGGTCCCAGGCAAGCTCTCGCTGGGCATCTACGTGGTGCACTTCTACTTCGTGGAGGTGTGGCACGAACCGAGTCCGTGGCTGATTCCCGTCATCGTTGCAGTTGCGCTCGCGTGCTCGATGGCGGTGACGCTGGTGCTGGCGCGCTGGAGGGTCTCGGCCACGCTCTTGCTGGGGGAGCGCTGGACTCCCAAGAGTCTGCCGCTCGGCGATGTGAAGACGGAGACGCTCTAGGTGCCTACGTATTCTGCGCGCGTCTTGGTGCTGCGCAAGACCAAGCTCGGGGAGACCGACATCATCCTGACGCTACTGGCGGCCGATGGCCGGCAGTTGCGCGCGGTCGCCAAGGGGTTGCGCAAGCCGGGCGGCCGATTCGGCGGCCGGCTCGAGCCGTACTCGGTGGCTGACCTGCTGCTTCACACTGGCCGCTCGCTCGACGTCGTGACCGAGGCAGTGACGTTTGCGACCCACGCTGGGCTGCGTGAGGACTTCGACCGATCGGCGGCTGCCGCCGTGGTTGCCGACGTGCTCGACAAGGTCTCGCTCGAAGGCCAGCCAGAGGAGCGGCTCTTCGCGCTGGCTACCACAACGCTCGACACCATGGAGACCGCCCCGCTTGAGGCTCTGCCGCCGATCGTCATCGCGTTTCTTGGCAAGTCGATGGCGATGCACGGGTATCGCCCGCAGATCGAGTCCTGCGCGTGTTGCTCGTCGGAGTTGGGCGAGTGCACGACCTTCTCAGTATCGGCCGGCGGCGCGCTTTGCGGCTCCTGTGCCGAGGCCGATGCGGGCGGCATCCGCTTCGGGCCGGAGGGCCGCGCGTGGCTCAGCCGCCTGATGCAGGCCAAGATGGCCGAGATCCCGGGCCTCGACATGCCTCCTGCGGCCGTGGCGGACTGCTTCGCACTGATGCGCGCGTTCGTTGTCTACCACCTGCCGTCGCGCCTCAAGGCGCTGGACTTCTACGCGGGACTGCTCGCAGGCTGACGACCGCTCAAGCGCGAAGCGGCCCCCGTCGCAAAGGCAACGGGGGCCGCAGGAACTGCGAAGTGAGGGGCTACTGGGCGAGCTTGGAGTCGAGCAGCTCGCCGCCGGTCGTGTCGCCGCCGAGCATGTCGCTGAATGTCTTGAGGTGGTCTTCCTCGTCGGCAAGGATGCTCTCGAGCAGTCCGCGCGTGGTGGGATCGCCGTGCGCCTCGGCGATCTTGACCGCGGCCTTGTAGCGCATGACCGCGTCCGACTCCGCCGAGAAGTCCGACTTCGCCATCTCCTTGAGGCCCGAGAAGTCGCTGTCGAACTTTTCCGGCTTGGTCGTGGCCTTGCCGCCCAAGAACTCGATGCGCTCTGCAAGAGACTCGGCGTGCTTCATCTCTGTGACGGCGACGCCCTTGAACGTGTCGGCGTGCAGCATGCCTTCGGGACCGGTGACGGTGTAGTGCTGCCGCATGTACTGCATGATCACGGCGAGCTCTCGTGACCTGAGGTCGTTGAGCACGTCGATAAGATTGGCGTCGGCGTAGTGATCGGCCATGGCTCCTCCTTGTGCGAAGTACCGGGCATGACCCGGTCGCGGATGATGTGACGAGTGGTAGGTTCCCTGCCTTATGCCCGCCGTAAACGGGCGTCGGCTCGTGTAAGATAGCGGGGCATCTTACCGGCGCCGTCGCGCGAGTTCGCGACGCACCTCGAGGGGAAGACAAGCCACCATGAGTTCGATGACGTTTCAGGACATCATCTTGGCGCTTGAGCGCTACTGGGCCGACAAAGGTTGCGTCGTCTTGCAGCCATACGACACAGAGGTCGGCGCGGGCACGTTCCACCCTGCCACCACGCTTCGAGCCCTGGGTCCGGACACCTGGCGCACGGCCTATGTGCAGCCCTCACGGCGACCGACCGACGGCCGCTACGGCGAGAACCCCAACCGCCTGCAGCACTACTACCAGTTCCAGGTCATCCTCAAGCCGTCACCCGACGACGTGCTCGACCTGTACCTCGACTCGCTGCGCACCATCGGCATCGAACCCGCCGAGCACGACGTGCGCCTCGTCGAAGACGACTGGGAGTCGCCAACGCTGGGCGCCTGGGGCTTGGGCTGGGAGGTCTGGCTGGACGGCATGGAGGTCACGCAGTTCACCTACTTCCAGCAGGTCGGTGGCTTCGAGTGTCGCCCCGTGCCCGCCGAGATCACCTACGGCCTCGAGCGCCTGGCCATGTACATTCAGGGCGTGGACAGCGTCTACGACCTCACGTGGTCGGTGGGCCCGGACGGTCACACGTTCACCTACGGCGATGTGTTCCTGAGAAACGAGCAGCAGTACTCGGCGTACAACTTCGAAGTCGCCGACGTCGACATGTTGCTCGGCCTGTTCAAGACCTACGCCGATGAGTGCCGTCGCACGCTCGACGCCGACCTGGTACTGCCGGCCTACGACTACGTGCTGAAGTGCTCGCACGCGTTCAACCTGCTCGACGCCCGTGGCGCAATCAGCGTGACCGAGCGTCAGGGATACATCCTGCGCGTCCGCGCGCTTGCCAAGGCGTGCTGCGCGGCCTACCTGGAGTTGGTAACCCCCAAGGAGGCGGCCGACGAAGAAGTGGTCGCCACACAGGGGGGTGCGGCGTGATGGCCCGCGATCTGGTCTTCGAGATTGGCACTGAAGAGCTGCCGTCCAAGGCGCTCTACGGGGCGATCGAGCAGCTGCAGGTCAACGTGCCCAAGGCGCTGGAGAACGCACGCCTTGAGTACAACGACGTGCGCATCTGGGGCTCCCCGCGCCATCTCGTGGTGCTGGTCAGCGAGCTTGCCGAGCAGCAGGCTGACGCCATCCACACGCACAAAGGCCCGGCTACCAAGGCCGCCTTTGACGCCGAGGGCAATCCCACCAAGGCCGCCATCGGTTTCGCGCGCGGCAAGGGAGTCGATGTCGCCGAGCTCACCACCGTCTCCGATGGCAACGGCGAGTATGTCTACGCCACGGTCGAGGTCAAGGGTGTCTCGGCAGGCGAGGTCTTGCCGGAGCTGCTCTCGCATATCGCCGAGAACATCGAATGGCCCAAGTCGCAGCGGTGGGGGAGCGGCGACGCCCGCTTCTCGCGCCCGGTACGCTGGCTGCTTGCGCTCTTCGGCGGTGACGTCGTCCCCGCCGAGTTCGCCGGGCTGACTGCGGGGCGTCTCACGCGCGGCCATCGCCTGCTGAGTCCCGCCGCGATCGAAGTACCAACCGCCGCCGAGTACGACCTGGCGCTGCAGCGTGGGTTTGTCATCGCCGACCACGAGGTGCGCGCTAAACTCCTGCGCGAAGGCATCGCCACGGCCGCCGGGCAACTCTCGGCCAGCGCAGTGGTGCCCGAGAAGACGTTTGCCGAGGTCGTCAACCTCGTCGAGTACCCCACGGTCGCAGTCGGTACGTTCGACGAGGCGTTTCTCGAGGTGCCGCGCGAGATCCTCGAGAACGCCATGGAGAGCCACCAGCGCTACTTCCCGGTCGAGACCCGAGATGGCAAGCTCACCAACCGCTTCATCGTCGCGCACAACGGCGACCCCAAGCTGACCGACGCCATCGTGCGCGGCCACGAGCGCGTGATCCGCGCGAGGCTCTCGGACGCGGCGTTCTTCTATCACGAGGACCTGCACAAGCCGCTCGAAGCGTACGTCCCGCAGCTCGACACGATCGTCTTCCAGGAGAAGCTTGGGACGCTCGGCGACAAGGTTCGCCGTGTCGAGAAGCTCGCTGGCTCGATCGCGAGCCTACTGGGGGCTTCGGCGGAGGAGACGGCGCACGCACGGCGCGCGGCCCATCTGGCCAAGGCCGACCTCGTCACTAACGCGGTCGTTGAGTTCACCGATCTACAGGGCGTCATGGGCGGCTACTATGCCGAGGCAAGCGGCGAGGACGCCGAGGTCGCCAAGGCCATCGTCGACCACTACCGTCCCCGCTTCGCTGGCGACGAGCTTCCGTCGACCGTCGCCGGTCGGATAGTCGCGATCGCCGACAAGTTCGACAGCATCGCCGGTATCTTCGCCATCGGCATGGCCCCGACCGGCTCGGCCGACCCTTACGCGCTGCGCCGCGCATCGATCGGAGTACTCCAGATGCTCCTGGGCGGTACCCGGGCCACGCTCGACGCGCTCATCGGCGCGGCGCTCGATGGCTACCAGGGCGTCGTCCAGTTCGATGTCGAGGCGACCGGCGCTGCGATCCGGGAGTTCCTGGTCGGTCGCCTTCAGGGTATCCTGCGCGACCGCGGCAACGCATACGACACCGTTGACGCCGTGCTTGCCATTGCGGCCGACGACCCGTCCGACGCGCTCGCGCGTGTCGAGGCGCTCACGACCTTCCGTGCATCGAGCGACGACATGGAGGACCTGTCGATCGCGTACACGCGCGCCAAGAACCTCGCCAAGGCCGAGCTCGGCACGAGCGCCAACCGCGCCATCATGGGCGCCGAGGAGCTTGCGCTCGTCGACGCCCTGGATCAGGCCCAGTCGCTCGCGGCCGAGGCGATGGGCGCTCGCGCCTACTCGGCGCTGCTCGAGGTGTACTCGGGTCTGAGGGCACCGATCGACGCATTCTTCGAGGGCGTGCTGGTCATGGACCCTGATGAGGCCAAGCGCGACAACCGCCTGCGACTTCTCAACCGCTTCGTCGAGCTATTCGGGCGCTTCGCCGACTTCAGCTTGCTAGCCGGTTAGGTTCGTGGCATACGTGGTTACGATCCATCTGCTCTCCGACTCATTGGGCGAAACCGCCGACGCAGTCGCCCGCGCCGTGGCGGCACAGTTCCCACCCGGCGCGTTTCGGCTTGAACGCCTGCCCAAGGTGGACTCGGCCGAGCAGCTGCGCGAGATGGTCGCCTCGCACTGCGGCGAGCATTGCATCTTCTTCTACACGCTGATCGAAGAGCACCTGCTTGCCGAGATGCGCCAGTTGGTTTCCGAGGGGCGCGTTCGCGGCGTCGACATCCTCGGGCCGGGCATCGAGCTACTCGCCGGCGTCACCAATCTCGAGCCGCGCGGCCAGGCCGGCGCGATCCGTCAGGCC
>JARLGT010000026.1 GCA_031292615.1 Coriobacteriia bacterium
CGAAGGAACCATCGGTCCATGCCACACACCCCATTCGCACGCGGCTGAGTCAGAGGGAGATGGCTCGGCTCGGATCTCTGGCGATCTCCTTCTGATACGACTTGACGACGTCATCGCCGAGCGCCACGACATCGATCTTGCGCTTGAATGCTCGCCGATAGTCCCAGAACTGGTCCTTCTTCCGCTCGTCCTTGATGTAGAAGTTCAGGTCGATCGCCACGCTTCTCAAGAGCTGTGCCAGCGTGGTCCTTACCGCCATGCTCTTCTTCGAGTTCGTAACGATCGGAAGCGGCTCGAGAATGAGATCACGGCTGGCAACGTCCTGATCCAGGATAAGGCGAGCCAAGTACATCAATACGAATGCCGTGAGTTGATACGAGGCCACCGATGGGTCCTCGATCGCATCACGGTTAGCGATCGCGGCTTCATAGAACATGTGCGCGAAGTAGACCTGTTGCGCGTGTACCGAAGTTGAGAAGACCGCGTCGTACTTCTTCTCGAAGAGCTCAGTCTTCTTGTGGCCATCCCACGGTTCCTCTAGGTACAGCGAAACGAGCTCTTGGGCCGCCAAGTCGTTCGGAATAACGATCTCGGCCTTGTCTTTCTCGCCGCGCCGTATGTCGTACGTCACCTTTGACCCGAATAGCGCCTGGAACTCATCCGATAGCTCACGCTGCTTCGCATCGGTGGATCTTAGGTCTCGCATCGTGATCGCGTTCTGGTTGTTGCTCCGTTGCGTGATCTTGTTCGTGAGTTCGTATGCGAGCGGGCTCGCCTCAGGATCGGCATTGACGATCTTTACCAACACCATCAGGTCGTCGGTGAGCGACGACTTGTTGCCCGCTATCGTCTTCGCCGACTGACAGCCATTGACGATCGACAAGTCACGTAGCTCCAGCCGACCGCGTCCTCGCTTGAGCTTTTTGCAGATGATCGTCATTCCGTTGTGATATGCCGGGAACAGCGGATGCTCGCCAACGTCCTTGATCGTCCGCTGAATGTCTTTGTTGATACGGGTGTTTCCGAGCGGACCGCGCACGTTGTGATCGAAGAGGGTGTCGTCTTCGATGCCGGGCAGGCCCGCAATGTCCTTGGCCGGGACTAGAGCAACGATGATCTCGACGCTGTCACTCAGCGAATACGAGAACGATCCCTTCTTCGTGAAGTGAAGATAGGCGGGGCCTTCGACGTACTCAGAGCCGACAATGTGGCGAAGCGCCTTGTAGAGCCGCTCGAGGTCCCAGAGATCCAGTGACATGCCCGAACGGACTTGGGTCTTCAGGTACGTCCGCGCCTGTGAGTCCTCAGGCAGGTTCGTTACAAGAACACCTCGGACGCTGTAGTCCTCCTGTAGCCTGCTCGCCAAGTCATGCCGGATGATAAGTTGGGCGAGTTCGGCGTTGCCGGATGACGCCAGAAGCTCCGCACCCTCAGGGGTCGCAAGCTGCCCGAGGGTCCCAACGAGGTGCTTCAAGTCCGAGTCGCCGAGACTCGTGCCGTACTTCTCGCGCCGTTTGGACTGAAGGACGTAGACGACCTTCTCGCTCTCGTCCACATGAATGGCATCGATGCCCTTGTCGTTCGCGCCATCACAGATCGCGTCTTGCGCTTCGATCTCCTCAAGACCGAACACGTATCGCAGCATCCAGTAGAGCGGCGCACGCGCTGGTACGCTTACTTCAGGCTCGCAGGCAGTGAACGCAGCTTCGATCAGCTTGAACATCTCTTCAGGCGTGACGGCTTTCGGCACGTGGACCCCCTAGTCCGGCCGGGACATGACTTGGACGCGGCGAGCTTCGCGCCTCTGACGAACCATAGGCATGTACCCCTCAAACGGCAACCAAGCGCCCCACAACCCCCTGCGGGCTCGTTCTTATGTCATCCGGTGTACCGCCGGTGTGACGTGAAGCACGGCCAGGCAGCTCAGTTTTGTAGACAGCGAGCAACCGGCGCCGTTCCCGGTTGCGGGCGGAGGCGCAGCCGGAGCGGGACTGAAACCGCAGGTAGAACGTAAAGAAGCCCCGATCTACCCGACCGGGGCTTCGAAGAGTTCATGGTGGCCAGAGACGGACTTGAACCGCCGACACGGGGATTTTCAGTCCCCTGCTCTACCAACTGAGCTACCTGGCCGTGCGCAATGCCTAGCGATAGTACCCGCGGCGTTGTCGGCGGGTCAAGGGTGCGACGATGCCTGATGGGAACACTCAACACGCCGCATTCGGCACGAGATGCGCTATCAGTCCGCATCACCGCCGGGATGTTACCGTGCAGTTCTACGCATATGTGCGCCCCAAACCGTGCTTGATTCCGCCCGTGAGGACGTAGTTGATGAAGTTGCGCCGCGCTCTGATCGCACTTGCCCTGCTCGCGTCGACCGCCGGACTCGGACTCGCTGCATCGCAGTCGACCGCCGTCGCCGGCTCCTCGGCGTTCGAGCAGCGGGTGGTGCCGCAATCCGCCATCGCCGTGGCAGCATCCTCGACGGCCGGCTCGGCATCTGTCGCGACCACCACGATCGAAGCCACCCCGGCGGTCTCGGCGAACTCAGGCCGCGTGCTGGTGAGCTTCAAGGCGTCGGCGACTCCCAAGGCCCTTAGCGCCGTCGCCCGCAGCGCAGAGACGTCTACGGGGTCGGTGGATCAGGTCGTGCCGGGCCTCTACTCGTTCGACGTGCCCAAGGGCCGCTCGGCGACGAAGTTCGCCAAGCAGTTGGCCGCCAGCGGCCGCGTCGCCTACGCGGTTCCCGACTATGTGCGCCAGCCCGTCGCCTACCTGCCCCCGGCCTACCCGGCGGCAGGTCCCGACGACCCAGACTTCCAGTTCGCGCCCACAGGCGGCTCCTATTACAAGAATAAGAGCGGCCACTACGTGCTCGTCGCGTCGTATCCGCGCGGCCGCTCGTGGTGGCTGCGCGACATCCACGCGCCCGAAGCGTGGGCGCAGGGCTACACAGGTAGCAACATCATCGGGAAGTATCCGCTGCGGGCGAGCGGCACTGAGATCACAGTGGCAGTGCTCGACTCCGGCCTCTACAGCGGGCATCCCGACAACGGTGCCGATATCGTCCCCGGGCACGACTTCTTCGATCACGAGGGGCCTGGCCGAACTATCGTTGAGGACAACGACGTCTCGCCGCCACCCGCCAACAGCGTCTCACACAAGCTGCCGTACTCCGAGAGGGTGCTTACGGTCGCTCACGGCACGTGTGTCTCGGGCGAGATCGGGGCAACCGCCAACAACGGTGTGGGCACGATCGGGGTGGGCTACGACACGCGCGTGGTCGTCCACAAGGTTATGGGTGTCTTCGCCAACGGGACATCGGGGATTCCCGACAGCGCGCTTATCGCCGCGATCGTCTACTCGGTCGATGTCGACCATGCGAGCGTCATCAACATGAGCGTCGGCGCGTACGGCGCATCGCCGGCTCTGCAGGCCGCCGTGAATTACGCCTACGCGCGGGGCGCGGTGCTCGTTGGTGCCAAGGGCAACGATGCGAAGAGCAAGGCCTTCTACCCCGGCTGTTGCAAGCATGTGATCAGTGTGGGGGCTCTGGACAAGAATGCGAAAGCAGTGACGATTCCCGCCAGCTACTCGAACTACTCCAAGACGTCGCTGGACGTCATGGCCCCCGGCACCTTCATCTGGGGCCTAAACCAGCCCGGCGTCAACCTGATTCCGTCACTCACCAGCACTCCCGGCTATTTCGTCTGGGACGGCACCAGCATGGCCACTCCGGTGGTGTCGGGCGCTGTCGCGTGGCTGTGGCGCGCTGCACCCGCGCTCTCCAACGCCGAGATCACCCGCGAGGTCTTGGACTCTGCCGCCACGGGGCCGAAGTCGAAGCGGTATCCCTCGGGGTATCGTCGGCTCGACATGGCCCGCACGTACGCGCGCCTCATCTCCGACTACCCCTTGCTCACGAACCCGGTAATCGACGTGAGAACCGTGGCGTCATTGGGCTCGGTGCCGGTCAACTGGCAGATTCCGGTTGCGCATCTCCGCGGGGTTTCGTATCACTGGGTGGACGACTCGACCACGTCGGGCGACACGGCTGATACCGGCGCGACGTTCCCGTGGACAGCTGGGGACCATACGGTGACGGTCCAAGCCTCGAGCGCCTACAACTGGGACGACCATACCTCCCACGCCAGCGCCGTGATGCACGTGGTGTCCCCGGTCGCTGGCCATGCCGCGTGGCTCGGGGCGCACGTCGCGGGTTCGGCCGCGACGCTGGCAACGCCCGCCTACGGAGTCGCAATGCCGATCGACGCCACACTCGAGGACGCATCCGGGACTCCGCTTGCCGGCGCGACAGTGGCGCTGCAGTCCTCGCGCGACGGCGGCGCGTTCGCCGATGTCCCGGGCGCGATCGTGACCAACCTTCCAGGTGGTGTGTACGCCTCGACAGTCACTCAGGAGGCCCGCACGTTCTATCGATTCACCTTCGCTGGAAGCGGCGCGGTCTCTGGCACCGTCTCGGCTGCCGTGACGATCGTCCCAGGCGTGTCGCTGAGCACGCCATCGTCCAAGTCGAGCATCTCCCACACGAAATCGATTGCCGTCCGCGGCACGCTCATGCCCGCGCATGCAACCGGCTCGCGAGTGGTCAAGCTCAAAATCAAGCGCTGGAACGGGCACAGGTGGGCCGACTACTCGGCGGTCTGGACGCGCGTGACCTTGCGGTCGGCCAGCTACGGCACGTACGCGGTCTCGCTCAAGCTCAAGAAGGGTGGATACCGCCTCTACGCGTATGCCCCCGATGACGGCCAACACTCAGCCACGACGAGCGGTTTTCACGCCGTGGCGGTCAAGTAGCGCTCCTCGGCTCGGAGCAACAAGAAGCGGTGACGGAGTAATCAGCCGTCACCGCTTTCGTTTCCGTCGCGCCACCTCGGAGCCACGCGCCTACTTGCCGTTGGAGACGAAAAGCATCACGGCGACCTTCTTGGGGACAATCTCGCTCGCGCCGGGGGCCTGACCGACGACCTCGCCAGCGGGCCGCCCCGTGCCACTCCAGTTTACGATGGTGTTGCTGAGCGTGACCTTGGACAGCGCGTTGATGGCGTCGTTCTTCGTCTTGCCGACGACCGGCGGTACGGAGACGGTCGCCGTCGAGCCGTTGCTGGGCGGGCCGTTGGACACCAGGAAGCCGACGATTGTACCGGGTGCGACCGCCTGACCCGTGGCCGGGAACTGCCCGAACACCAGCGTCTTCGTGGTGCCGGTAAGCGTGAACTCGCTCATCGACACCGAGCTGAGGTTGGCGACCTTGAGCGCGTTTCGCGCCTGATCGGTGGTCATGTTCTGCAGGCCGGGCACGGTGACGCTCTGCACGCCCAGCGACACTGTGAGCCCCACCGTCGTGCCGCTGGGAACCTTCTCGCCGGCGCCCGGCGATTGCGAGATGACCGAGTCCTTGGGCACGGTTGTGCTGTAGGCGGTGCTCGACGAGACCTGCAGCCCGGCCGAGGTGAGGATCGAGCGGGCTTCGGCCTGCGACTTGGCGGTCACGTCGGGAATCGAGAACAACTTCTGCCCGCCGGAGACGACGATGTTGACCTGGTCGATGAGCTTGACCTGCGTGTCGGGCGACGGCGTCTGCGTGGTGACCTTGCCGACCTCGCTCGCGCTGATCGTCTGAGTGGTTGCGATGCTGCCAAGCTTGAAGCCGGCCGCGGTGATGGCCTGCTCGGCTTGTGCCTGCGACAAGCCCACCACGTTAGGGACCGCCGCCGTGCGATTGAGGTAGTAGTAGATGCCGCCGCCCATGGCGACGAGAACGGCGATGACCAGCAGCGTCCAAAGCCACCAAAGCGAACCCTTCTTGCGCGGAGCCTCGGCGACCGAGTGCCCGCTCGGAAGCTGTGCAACCACGATGCCCAGCGGAACGTTAGCCGAGAAGTCGCGCACCACCTGAGGGGACAGTCCGCCCGCCTGGATGCGAGCGAGCGCGTCGGCCTCGGAAAGTCCGACCACGTCGGGCAGCGGGACGCTGAGCGTCAGTTCTGGAGCCGGACCGCCGGAGACGAGCAGAACCGCCTCTGAGCCAGCGGCCGCGGTCTGGCCGAACTCGGGCATCTGAGCCGTGACTTCGCCACGCGTCAGCTCGCTGTATTCGTTGAAGACCTGTGCCGAGAGCCCCGCTTCTTGAAGCTTGCCGAGCGCCTCGCCTTGGGACGTTCCGATGACGTGCGGAACCGCGACAACAGCCGCCGGAGGAATCGGTGAGGCGCCTCGGGACACCACGATCACGACGCGCGAACCGGCGACGACCGTGGGCAGTGGGGCGACGACCGCGGCAGGCGTCTCGGGGGCGGCCTGCTCGGCGACGACCGGAACCAGCTGCGTCATCTGCGCGGCCTGTGGGTCGAACGGCGGGATCTCGGCGGCGGCCTCGACGGGCGGGATCAACTGCGTGAGCTGCGAGGAGGCTGGGTCGACCTCGGTCTCGTCCCGGAAGTCATGTGGAGCCGTCGCGCCGAGATCGACCTCGGCGGCGGGCTGCTCGGCGGCGAAGTCCGGCAGGGGCGACTCGGGCGAGGTGGAGTCGGGCTCAGCGGCACCCGTCGATGACGCGGAGTCGGCAGTTGCGGCGGCCTCGCTGCCAGCGGCGATGTCGTCTGTTGTGGCGTCCGCAGGCGGCTCTGGGTCGGCGGCCTCGGGCGCAGTGGCGTTAGGCACGGCGGGCGCCACGGGCGCGAAGAACGGCGACTCGTCCGGCGTGGGTAGCTCGGACTCCGGATTGGTCGGGGTGATGTCGTCAGCCATTCGGCTGAATCCTTTCCTCGTGCGCCACATTAGGCGCGCTCGCGACTATCTCGCCAGGCGCCAGACTCCTGCATGGTACCTCACGAAAGGCCACCGCCGGGAACCCTCATTCCCTTGTGCAGGGAATCGAGTACTCCTGCATCCGCAAACAGAGAGACCCGCTGTCCGCGGGTCTCTCTCCATGAAGAAGATTCTGCTTTGTGCGATCCCCGTCCCCGAGAAGTTCTGCCAAACCGCTCGTTGACCGCAACCTCATTGTGCCGCCACCTCGTGAAGGGCGAATGAGTCGCATATGGAGAACTCGTGAAAGAGCCAGGTCGGCCTGCAAAGTGCGTTTCACCCCCCAAGAGCGCTAGGCTGGAGGGCAAGGAGGTGTGTGCGTGAAGCGACGGCATCGCAGGTTGTTGTGGGGTGTGGGCACTGCTGCGGCCGTGCTCGTGGCCCTGGCGGGCGTCGCCTGGTGGTTCCGCGTCCCGCTGCTCGAGCTCATCCCCACACCCCCGGTCGTCATCACCGACACCGCGCAGGGCAGCGTGGTTCATCTGCTGCAAGGTCAGCATCTCGAGGTTCGTCTGCGCGGCAACATGCACTCGGACACCACCTGGCACGTGGGGATCCCGCTGACGTTCCTGCCGCAGAGCGGCGACTCCACCTTCACGCGGGATCCCGCCGCGGCAAAGGAAGGCGACGGGTACCAATCGCTCTACTTCACTGCGACGGGCAAGGGATTCGGGCCGCTCTTCCTCGACGAACTGCCCAACAACGACCAGAACAGCTACCAGCCGTCGAGGTCGTTCTCGGTGATCATCGCGGTTCAGTAGCGTCGCAAGCCCTGCGGCTCGTGCGCGCACACGCGGCCACTACTCGGTCCCGGCGGCGTTGCGTGCGACGTACCCGGACCAGCGCTCGTCGGCCCAGGCTTGGATCTCCTCGGCGGTCTCGGGCGTTACTCCGCGGAAGCGGCTCTGGGTGGCGAGGTACTCGGAGATCGGCTTGCGCTTGCCGCTCTTGGCGAGCGACGCGCTCCGGCCTGTGAGGCGGAAGACGCCCTCCTCGACCTCGTAGAGGACCACGAGCCCCGTGTCGACCGCGAGCTTGCCCAGCGCCACGGAGTCCTTCGGGTCGAATCCCCAGCCGCTCGGGCACGGCGTGTTCATGTGGATGTAGCGCAGGCCGGTGATGCCGCGCGCCTTGCTTACCTTATCGAACACGTCGGCGGGAAACGCCGCCGACGTCATCGCCACGTACGGGATGTGGTGCGCCTCCATGATGAGCGGCAGGTCTTTGGGGTTCTCGCGCTTGCCCGACCACGTTGTGGTGGTACGCGCGCCCACCGGCGTCAGCCCGCTTCGCTGCGTGCCGGTGTTCATGTACGCCTCGTTGTCGTAGCACAGGTAGATGAAGTCGTCGTTTCGCTCGGCAGCACCGGACAGCGCTTGGATGCCGATGTCGCCCGTGCCGCCGTCGCCGGCCATCGCTAGCACGGTCATCTCGCTGTCACGCCCGGTTGCGCGCAGCCCGGCGCGGATGCCCGCGGCGGCGGCGGCCGTGCTCGGGAACGCGACATTGACCCACGGCACGCGCACGGACGCGATCGGGTACATGCCGCCCAGCACCGTCAGGCAGCTGGCCGGCACGGTCATGACCATCTGGCCGTCGAGCGCCTTGGTGATCGCACGCAGGCCGATGCCGATGCCGCAGCCGGCACACGCGCGGTTGCCGGGCAGGATGTACTCCTCTGCCGGGATGTCGACGATGTTGGTCATGGAGCGCTTAGGCCTCCTCGGCGACAGAGGACGGGGGATTGCCCGAGTACACGCCGGCAGCGTGGCGGTCGCGGTAGTAGATGAAGATGACGCGGATGGCGGCGGCAATGGGGATGGAAAGCACCGCTCCGAGAATCCCGGCAAGAGCAGCGCCCACGCTCAATGCGAAGATGATCATGACGGGATGCAGCGTGACCGTCTTGCCCGCAACGATCGGCCCGATGAACGAGTACACGATCTGGTCGACCATGAACACGATGACGCCCGTCTCGATGCCTATCGCCGGCCCCGCCAGCAACCCAACGACGAACGCCAGCAGGAAGCTCAGGATCGAGCCGAGGTACGGGATGATGCCCAGAATGGCCACCATCGCCGCGATGAACCAGGCGTTGGGCAACTTGATGACCGTGAACCCGATGCCGTCAAGCACGAAAATCACGGAGCAGTTAATCGCGGTAGCCACCAAATAGCCCGAGAACGACGAGTCGAACGACGATGCGATGACGGCCACGTCGTCGTGCCAGCGCTTGGGAACGACGTTCAGCATCGCCTTGGCGATGCGCGGGCCGTCCTTGAGAAACCAGAACATGAGAATCAGGCCCAGGAACATCTCTAGCCCGAGGCTAAAGATAGTGGACACTCCCGCGACCAACATTCCGACACCGTTGCTGGCGGCATCACTCGCATGCGACGAGAGGGTGGTCAGCATGGATTCGATGATGTTCTTCACGGAATTCGGCAGCTTCTGATAGTTGGAGACTCCACTCTGGACGTTGTTGGTGATTGTTGTGACCGTCGCAGGAATCGAAGTGAAGAAGCCGGCCGCACCCGAGACCACCGGCACGAGGAATAGAGCCACGAGAAGCACCATGACCACGATTGCGCTCAGCACGCCCCCCAGCGCCGCTAGCGCATCCGGTACCTTGTGCGCCTTAAGCCAGCGAGTTATCGGCCGGAAGATGGCGATCAGCAAGCCCGCGATGAAGAACGACGTCAGTGCCGGGAGCACGTCGCCAAGAACTTGGCCCGAGCCTCGGATCAACAGGCCGAATCCCACCACCGCCCAGATGACGATCCCGGCAAAAGCCCAGCTCCGCAGCGTCTGATCGGCCGGGGTCTTCTCCGCTTCCACGGGTGTACTCATGACGCGTCCGCCTCTCCAGTGAGGTGAAGGTTTACCCACTCGTCGGCACGCTCGCGCACGCCATCGTCGTAGTCAGCGATTGCGCGCTCAACCGTCTCGGCGAGATGCGCGGGGGTGACGTCGCGCCCGCCGAGGCCGCAGATCGCGCCGAACACCGCAGGCCGCTTCTCGGCCGAGAAGAGCGCGGCGCGCAGATCGTTGCAGATAGGCCCGCCGTAGCCGTAGCTCATGGCCTTGTCGAAGACGATGGCGAGCTTGGAGTCCGCGATCTTGGCGCGCAACGCCTCGACTGGGAATGGCCGGTACGCCCTCAGGCCGAGCACCCCCACACGTACGCCCTTGGCGCGCAACTCGTCGACCGTCACCGTCAGTTGCATGCCGATCGACCCGGCCGCGACGAGCACGATCTCGGCGTCGTCGAGCGCGTACTCCCAGGTCAGGCCGCCCCACGAACGACCGGTCGCAGCCGCCCACTCGGCGTCAACAGCGGGGATGAAGTCGAGCGCGTCGTGAAGCGCCCGATTGTGCAGCGCACGGATCTCCATGTAGCCGGGGCGCGTAATGCCGGCAGCGTCGTCGCGTGGCTCGGCGATGACGACGGGACCGATGTTGCGCGGGTCGGCCGTGTCGACCACCGTGAACGGCTCTTTGAACGGCGGCAGGAAGGCGTCGACCGTCTCGGCCGCGGGGATGTCGACCGGCATGACCGTGTGCGAGAGCAGGAAGCCGTCGTAGCAGACCATGACCGGCACGTGGAGCTTCTCGGCGATGCGATACGCCTGCACGGTCGTGTCGAGGATCTCCTGGTTGTCGCGACAGTACAGCTGCACCCAGCCGGCGTCGCGCACGCTCATCGAGTCTTGCTGGTCGTTGAGTACGTTCCACGGCGCGGCCATCGCTCGGTTCGCGACGCACATGACAATGGGGAGCCGAGCTCCAGCCGCCCACCAGATCTGCTCGGTCATGTAGGCAAGTCCGTTGGCCGAGGTGGCAGTGAAAGCGCGCGCGCCGACCGTCGAGGCCCCGATGCACACCGTCATCGCGGAGTGCTCGCTTTCGACCGCCACGAACTCGGCTGGTAGCTCGCCGGACTCAACCCAGGCCGCAAGTTGTTCGACCACGGGCGACTGCGGGGTGATGGGATAGGCAGCGATGACCTGCACGCGAGCGAGCTTGGCCGCGTTGGCCGCAGCGTCGTTACCCGTGATGACGACGGTTGTGGTCACTGGTAGTCCCCTCTCGTGCCGCTTTGGCTCGTGCTCGATTGTAACCCGTTGGGGTCTGGGTCGAGCTATGCCTTGGCGGCCTTCGCATCAGGCGCGGCCGCAGGTGCGGGCTCGAGCACGCCGTACTTCCGCGCGAAGTAGAGGTAGACCGTGTACGCCGCAGCGACAGCGGGAATTGCCGCAATCATGCCGAAGATGCCGGCGATCGCGCCACCGATTGCCAGCGCAAAGAGAATCGCGAGCGGGTGCAGCCGGACCGACTCTCCCAAGACGATCGGCTCGATGACCGAGTCCACAGTCTGCTCGACCAGGAGCACGACAACCAGCGTCCAGACCGCGAGTTGTGGGCTGATGGTCAGCGCAACGAGGGTGGCGATGATGCCGCCGACTATGCCGCCGATGATCGGGATGACCGCGAGCAGGCCGCACAGCGCCGCTAGCGCCCACGCGTAGGGAACGCCCAGCAGATTGAAGCCCAACGCCATGCCGGCGAACATTAGCAGCATGCTGATGGCCATTCCTCGGATGAATCCACCGAAAGCGTTGTCAAACGCGCGACCGACTTGGGCAGTGTCCTCGCGCCACGCCGGCGGCAAGACGGACAGCGCCCACTTCGAGACGTGCGATCCATCGAGCATGAACCAGATCGAGATGATGAAGCCGAGGAAGAGGTCCAGCACGATGGCGCCGAGGTCGCCCAGAGCCTTGGCCAGGGTCAGCGCCAGGTCCCTCGCTTTGGACGCAGCTTGTGCGGCCGCCTGCGCCTGGGCCTTAGCGAGGGACGCCTGAGCCGACGACGGGAGCTGGGCCGCCGCGGTGGTTGCCGCAGTCTGGAGCTTCTGCTGCTGGGCTGCGAGTGCCGTTGCGATCTGCTGCACCTCGGCCGCTACCGATGGCAGCACGGCCATCAGGCCGAACCCCAGCACCACGACGAGAAGCAGAGCGGTTACGAGCACGGCCAGCCCACGTGGGAACTTCCACCGCATCAACAGCGAGACGATGGGCCGCAGCAGAAACGCCAGCAGTCCGCCGATCACGAACGTGAAGACCGACGCCAGTACGGCGCGGAAGAACATGACTCCGGCGATGACCAGAATCATGATCCCGACGTAGGTCCACGTGATCTTGAGGCGACGAGTCCACGACTCGGTAGTAGTCAGTACAGGTCTAGCGCCTGCTTCTTCGGCGGACTGCGTGTCCATCGGCGTTGCTCCCCACTCTCGCTCGCGCATCATGCGCAGGCGTCCAGACGGACACGGCCCCGACGCGATTATCATCGGCCGACGGTACTCGCACAAGCGCACTCATTGAGGCCGCGTTCATTCGGCACCCACCGCACGCTCTTCCGCCGGTGTCTAGGGTATCCTCACCACGTGTCCGTTCTCTCCGGGGGGAGTTCGTACCGCAAGCACGTGCCGATGTGCCGGATGAAGGAGTCTCGATGTTCAACAGTACTTTCGCCAACTTCTTGTGGACGCTGCTTTGGATCTACCTGGTCTTCATCGTGATCATGATGTTCGTCAGGGTGTTCTCTGACATCTTCATGCGCGAGAACCTGTCCGGGTGGGGCAAGGCCGGCTGGATGCTCGTAATCTTCATCTTTCCGTTGCTCGGCATCCTGATCTACATGATTGCGCGTCCCAAGAACACCGAGCAGGACAAGCGAATGATGCAGCAGGCTCAGGCGGTCCAGTCTCGTCTGGTAGGCGGTTCGTCGGTCGACGACATCGCCAAGGCGCAGGAACTTCTGGACAAGGGCGCAATCACTCAGGAGGAGTTCAAGGCCCTCAAGGCGAAGGCTCTGGCGTAAGACGTAGTTCACGCATCTGGAGAGGGAGACACCGTGAAAGTCTACTGGGTAACCATGGGCGCTGGGCTGTTGGCGGCGGTATTCGGCGTGGTCGCGTACACGGTCAGCGATCATGAGTTCGGCGTGATCCTGGTACTTGGCGGCTTGGTGGTGTGCGTCATGGGCGCAGCGATGCGTCTCGCCGAGGTGTATATCGGCGACAAGAGGTCCAAGTAGGGCGAGCAGGCGACTGTTCGAAGAAGGAGGTCAGTATGCCGAACGGGAAACCGAACATCCTCGTCCTTTGGGGCGACGATATCGGCACTTGGAACATCAGTCACAACAGCCGCGGGATGATGGGCTACATGACGCCCAACATCGACCGGCTTGCGAAGGAAGGCGTGGCGTTCACCGACTTCTACGGCCAGCAGAGTTGCACAGCTGGCCGCGCAGCCTTCATCACAGGGCAGAACCCGCTGCGTACCGGCATGACCAAGGTCGGCCTGCCGGGTGCGAACTTCGGCCTGCAGCCCGAGGATCCGACCATCGCCGAGATGCTCAAGCCGTTGGGCTACGCCACGGCGCAGTTCGGCAAGAACCACCTGGGCGATCTCGACGAGCACCTGCCCACGAATCACGGCTTCGACGAGTTCTTCGGCAACCTGTACCACCTCAACGCCGAGGAAGAGCCTGAGCTGCTCGACTATCCCAAGGACCCGACCTTCAGGGAGCGCTTCGGCCCGCGCGGCGTGCTTCACTGCTGGGCGCAGCCGGACGGCACGCAGAAGATCGAGGACACCGGTCCGCTCACCAAGAAACGCATGGAGACGATCGACGACGAGACCGTTGGACGCACGCTCGAGTACCTCGAAGAGCGCGCCGCCGAGGACAAGCCGTTCTTCGTTTGGTGGAACGCCACCCGCATGCACTTCCGCACGCACGTGAAGCCGGAGCTCCGCGGCATCAGCGGGCAGGACGAGTACGGCGACGGCATGGTCGAACACGACAGGCACGTCGGCATGATCCTCGACAAGCTCGACGAGCTTGGACTCGCCGAGGACACGATCGTCATGTACTCCACGGACAACGGCCCGCACTACAACAGCTGGCCGGATGCCGCCACGACGCCGTTCCGCTCGGAGAAGAACTCCAACTGGGAAGGCGCCTACCGTGTCCCGTGCTTCATGCGCTGGCCCGGTCACTACGAGGCGGGTGTCACCCGCAACGGCATCGTCGCGCTGCAGGACATGGCGACCACGTTCCTAGCGGCGGCGGGCGTGCCGGACATCGCCGCGCAGTGCCGGACGGGCTACCAGTCGATGGGCAAGACCTTCAAGGTCGCGCTCGATGGCAAGGACATGAACGACTACTTCGCCGGAACCACGGACGACAGCCCTCGCGACCAGTTCTTCTACGTCAACGACGACGCGGAGCTCGTCGCGCTGCGCGTTGGCGACTGGAAGTTCACGTTCAAGGAGCAGCGAGCGAAGCAACTCGGCCTGTGGGCCGAGCCGTTCGTCGACCTGCGGGTGCCACGTGTCTTCAACCTCAGACGCGACCCGTTCGAGCGCTCGCTCGACAACTCGAACACGTATTGGGACTGGTTGCTCGATCACGTCTTCCTGATCGTGATGGCCCAGGCCGTGGTGGCCGAGGCCGTCCAAGACATCATCGAGTTCCCGCCGAGGCAGAAGCCCGCGAGCTTCAACCTCGATCGCGTGCTGGAGCAGCTGCAGACAGCAAGCGTCGACGCCTAGAGAGCGGCACCAACGACGGACCTGGAAGGGGCGCCCATGCGGGCGCCCCTTCTCGTCGCTTCGGACAACTTAGGCGAAGTCCGTCGCACCTGGATCCAATCAACCGTCGCTGGCCGAAGCACCTGCGCCTTGAGCCTCGAGCACCTGCACACCGTCGCGATCGCGGTAGTAGATGAAGATGACGCGAATCGCTGCGGCCACCGGAATCGCCAGCAGCGCTCCCCAGATCCCCGCCAGTGCCGCACCGACCGAGAGCGCGAAGATGATCATCACCGGGTGCAGCGAGACCGTCTTGCCCGCAACCACCGGGCCGATGAACGAGTACACGATCTGGTCGACTGCGAAGTGTACGACGCCCGTCCCGATACCAACCGCAGGCGAGATTGCCAGACCGACCACGACGGCGACCACGAAGCTCAGAATCGAGCCCACGTACGGGATCACGCCGACCAGCGCGTCCATGGCGGCAAAGAGCCATGGGTTGGGCAGCCCGACCAAGCTAAAGCCGATGCCGTCGAGGACAAAGATCAACGAACAGTTGATGGCCGTGGCGATCAGATAGCCCGAGAAGGACGTGTCGAACGCCGACGCAACCGCCGACACGTCTTCGCGCCAGCGAGCCGGCACGACAGCGAGCATCGCCTTTGAGATGTGGGGGCCGTCCTTCAGGAACCAGAAGGCAAGAATCAGGGCCAGAAACGTCGTGAGCCCGAGACTGAAGATGACCGAGCCCACCTTCACCAAGATGCCGACGCCACCCAGGGCCACACGCGATGCGCCAGACACAAGCGATGCCGCAGACGACTCGAGCGCTCCCCTGACCGCCTGCGACAACACCGGCGTGTTCGCGATCAGAGTACGCAGCTCCGCGCTGAGGTTCGCAGCCGCGGTGGGGAGTGAAGTCACGAAGCTGTTCGCGCCGGCAAGCACTGGCCCAAGGACTATCACCGATCCGATGCCGATCACGACGAGTGCGCACGCCACCCCGCCAAGCGCTGCCAGCCCGTCGTTGACCTTGCGTCGCTTCAGCCAGTGCGTGACTGGGCGAAACATCGCGACCAGCAAGCCGGCGAACAGGAAGGATGTTAGCGCAGGTATCAAGACTCCGAGGACCTGCCCGAAGCTCCGCAGGATCAGACCGAAGCCGACCACGAACCACACAATGGCGGTGGCTAGAGCCCAAAAGGTCAGTCGATTCTCACCTCTGGGCTTGCCGCCCTCGGTCTCCCTCATTGTCCCGCTCCCTTCGTCGTGCCCTGATCGATGCGAGAACCGCAACGCGGCGGTCCCGACATGATGCTGGAATGGATGCCGCGATCACCTACGCCAGGCGGCGCTCGTTCCTCTGCCTCTCGCCACGCAATCGCTCTACGCCCCGCAGCATGCCTTGTACTTGCGCCCGCTGCCACAAGGACACAGTTCGTTGCGCCCGGTTCGCGCGGCCTCCTCGGCAAGCAGCGGCATGACCTCGGCTGCGTCGCGACGGGATTCGAGCAGGCCGGCCAGCCTGCGCATCCGACCGTCCGTGTGCGCGAAGAACAGCTTGAGGCCATCGCACAGCCAGTTCAGACCCGGCTCACCGTCCGGCGCAAGCAGGATGCGGTTCTTGGGGCACTCGCCGTTGCACGCGAAGAGGAACTCGCATTCTCGGCAGTAGCGGGGCAGGGTGTCGCGCTTGGCCTCGCCGAACGCGCGCTGCTGCTCCGAGCGAACCAGCTCGCCGAGGGGCGTCTGCGCGATGTTGCCAAGCAGGTAGGGCGGATCGACGAAATGGTCGCACGAGTACACGTCGCCGTTGTGCTCCAGCGCGACGCCCTCGCCGCACGTCGGCCGCAACACGCACAGGCTCGAGTAGCCACGCAGGTACGCCGCGAGCACGCCGTCGAAGAACTGCACGAACATCTCGCCGACGTCGTTGCGCACCCACTCGTCGAAGATCGCCGAGAGGAACTCGCCGTACTCGAGCCCCGAAACGCTGCGGTCGGTGACCGTGCCCGCGCGGCCCTCACCCGGCGGCGTCGCCACCTCAACGATCGGAATGAACTGCACGTAGCACGCGCCGAGCTCATCTCGGAAGTAGTGATACACGTCCAGCGGGTGCTTGGCGTTGGCAGAGTTGACGGTGCACAGCACGTTGAACTCGACGCCGTGCTTCTGGAGCAGTCGAGCGGCGGATTCGACCCGGTCGAAGACGGAGCGCCCCGCGCCGTCGTGCCGGTAGGCGTCGTGCAACTCGCGGGGTCCGTCGATGCTCAGGCCGACCAGGACGTTGTTCTCGGCGAGGAAGGCGGCCCACTCGTCGTCGAGCAGCGTGCCATTGGTTTGGATCGTCCGCTCAACCTGCCAGCCCTTCGGAAGCGCCTCACGCTCCACCTCCAGCGCCCGCCGAAAGAAGTCAAGTCCCATGAGGGTGGGCTCACCGCCCTGCCAGGCAAGCGTCACGAAAGGCACCTGCTGCGCTTCGATCGTCTGGCGAACGAACGCATCGGCGATCTCGTCGCTCATGCGGAAGTCGCTCTCGGGATAGAGCTCTGACTTCTCGAGGAAGAAGCAGTAGTCGCAGTGCAGGTTGCAGCGGGCCCCAGTGGGCTTGGCCATCACGTGAAATGCGGGAGCTACGGGTTCGATTGCGTGTCACGTCCTTCGAGCCACGCGTTGCCCATCTCGACGGCTGCAGCCGTCGAATCGAACACCACGCTGGTCACGGGCAGCACGTTCTCCTCACCAAGTTCGTCAAGAATACCCGTATTGCGCAGCTGCTCAAGGAGCCTTGGGTGGGTGCCGGCGAGCACGAGCCGCCCTCCAGCGGCCTCAATCTGGCCGTGGTAGCGCCGGATCATCGTGAGGAACGTGCTGCCAACCTCGGAGTGGCCACGCACCCGAACGACCAGGAAGGGCCGCTCGGCGGCGCCGACAGACGGGAGCAGCTTGTCCACCAGGTCGACGCCCGCGTAGAAGAAGCTTCCGTATATGTCGACGACCAGCACCTCACGGCTCGGAAGTATCTGGGGCGGGTCGTGCTCCTGCCAACGGCCGTCCGGCAGCTGGACCAGCGACACGACCTTCACGTCCTTCGACGAGCTGTACACGTACTGCACGGCGGACAGGGCGGCACCGAGCAGCACCGCGTACTGGACCGGTACGAGGAGCATCGATCCGAGCGTGATGCCCATGATCGCCGCCGACTCACGGCTCGTACGCCACACATCGAGCATCCCCTCGGTGTCGAATGCGGTGACGCCCACGACGATCAGGATGCCTGCGAGCACGGACAGCGGCACGAGCTCGACAAGTGGCCCGAGCAGCAACAGGACCGCCGCAACAACCACCCCGATGACGAAGTTGGACAGGCGAGTTCTCGCACCGCCCGAGACGGCCATCGCGGTACTCGAGGCCGAGGCGCCCATGGGCATGCCGCCGAATACGCTCGCCGCCGCGTTTGCGAGCCCTTGGCCGACCATATCGCGCGAGGCGTTGGGGAACGTGCCATCAGCGTTGGGGTACGACTTGCTGATCCCTCCGCCTTGGACGAGCCCGATGAGTGCCACCGCCACGGCCGGAACGATGAGCTCGGGCAGCAGTCGAAGCTCCGGCAGCCTAGGCATGGGCAGCCCCGACGGAATCGCCGAGACACTCTTCACGAGCGCAACGTCGATATGAAGCAGGTAGACGCCGCCACTCACCACCGCCAGCGCGATCAGCATCGCGTAGGCACGCAGGCGCGTGCGCATGAGCACCAGGATGATTGCGATGGTCGCGGCGCCAACCGCCATCGCCATCGGATTCCACGAGAACACGTGGACTGCCGTGTCAATCGCCTTGGCGAGCTTGGTCTGCCATGAAGAGCTGTAGCCCGTGATGTTAGGCAGCTGCCCAACCACGACGATGAGTGCCACCCCGTTCAGAAACCCCTTCATCACGGCGTTCGAAACGAATCGGAGAAGGCGCCCACCCTTGAGGAGCCCGAACGCCACCATGAATGCGCCTACCGCAAGCGCGACGAGCGCAACGGCCGCGTCGTGCTGCTCGCGGGGAATCGTCGCCAAGCCACTCCCGAGAGTCACCGCCATCGCTGACGTGATGGCGACCGTCATGAACTGCGAACTCGTCGTGAGCGCGGCGACTGGCGTGCCCGCCAAGAGTGCGTAGAGCCCCACGATCGGGCTGGCGCCCGCCAGCAGCGCGTTTGCCATCGCATCGGGGATGTTCGCGATCCCGTTCGCCAGCCCCGAGATCAGGTCGGCGGTTATGGAACCGCGCTTCGGCGGCTGGAAGGACACGTCTGCGGAGTCGCTGGGAACCAAGCCGGTCACACCTCCCTCGGACTATCTGCCTGGCAGGGTCTCGTGCTCTGCATCATCCCAACAGGTTGATGAGCCCCTTCACCGCCAATGCAACGCCAAAGACAAAGACGGTCACCTCCATGACCGACGCGGATCGCGCGGTGACGTACGCCTTCCAACCGGCGAGAGCGGCTTGTGCCTTCTCTCCCATCACGAAGTACACAACGACGGGTACCACCACGGTAATGCTCGCCACCACGACATACACGAGCGCGAGCGTTGTGTCGGTCGCGAAGAAGGGCGACATGCTGCGAATCGCGGCCCCGCACCCCAACGCCAACGCCAGGTTCTTGGGACTGGTCACCGCGTTGGACAGCGCCACTAGCGCGCCGCCAGCGGGAGATAGGCTGTCGACTGCCTTGACCCAGTCCGGAGCCCTACTCTCCTTCTCGGAAAGCTTGCGCCCTCTTCGCGACAGCCAGGCTCCGGCGACGAGGCCGATGCCCAGGAGCAGGAAGATGGCGCCCTCGTAGGGCAGATCCAACTGCGCACGCGGCTGCCTGATGTGCCCGGCGAAGACCACCGCGATCCCAATCGCCAAAGCGTTGCCCAGCACCCAAGCGGCGGCGAACACGACGCTCCCCACTCGCCCGCGCTGCCCGAGCAGAATGACCAGGACGCCAACTATCGGCACGGGACTCGCCGCTACGCCGAGGGCAAACGGGAGCACGCGCGCGATCTCAGTCGCGTTCAAGAGAGCACTCTCGCACGGGCGCACTCGCAAGGCGGACGCCGATGCCAACCAAGCCGCAAGATCGCTCCCCTCTTCGCGCCCCGCGGCGGAGCTCGCGCTCCGCACCGTAGCGTCTCGACTTCTCGGATGGTACCCCGACGCAGGTATCGGGACGCCTGCACGCGAACCTTGTCAGTCGCGGCTTCTAGGCGAACTCCGATGCAACCCGGCGGTACTGGGGAAACAACCTCTATCGGGGCGCATTTGAAGTCAGAGCGGTTGGCTGGAACAGCAGTCATCCGTCCATCGCTTACGAGGGGACGACCATGATCACCGCTCGAATCGCCACCGTCTATCCGGTCACCGCCGCCGTGCTCGTCGTCCTGTACTACATCGTCTCGTACCTAGTCCTCATCTCAGACGACAGCGAGCCCGCCGAGCAGTTCGCGTGGATGTTCTTCGTCTGGGCGTTCCCGTTCATCGGACTGACGATGTACTTCATCTTCGGTCGAGACTGGCGCAAGAAGGGCCAGAACAGGACCCAGATGTACGAGCGCGAGTTCCTGCCGATGATGCGTCCGATCTACGACGCCTACGAACCCGCGGTCGAGCACTTCCGCAAGGCCGAGGCGTCCGCGGTTCAGCTGAAGGTCGTCGAAGCCATCAAGTCGCTGAACCTGGCCAGCCCGCTTCCCGTGCGCGACATCCAGCTGTTCTCCAGCGGTGGCGGCTTCTTCGAGGCGATGTGCGCCGATATGGAGAAGGCGCAGCACTTCATCCACCATCAGTACTTCATCTGGGAGAACGACGAGCTCACGGCGAAGATGAAGGACATCATGCTCGACCGCCTCGCCAACGGAGTCGAGGTGCGCATCGTCTACGACTGGATGGGCTCGCTGCCCTTCAAGAAAAACGAGATGAAGGAGCTCAAAGCCGCTGGCGCTCTGATCTTCGAGGACATGAAGCATCTCGACAGCCTCAACTACCGCAACCACCGCAAGATTACCGTCATCGACTCCGAGATCGGCTACAACGGCGGATTCAACGTCGGCCAGGAGTACATCGATGGCGGCAAGGCCTACCCCACGTGGCGCGACAGCGGTCTGCGCTACACCGGTCCCGGCGTGGCCGAACTCCAGAAGTGGTTCGCGGCGCGCTGGTTCGTTCTGCACAACAAGGAGAACCTCCTGACCGAGAAGTACCTCCCTGCGGTCGACTCTTCGCTCAATGAGGGCGAGCCCGCGATCATCCAGGTGGTTGCTCAAGCCGCCGAGGACCCGTACGGCTCGGCAGCCCTCGTGCACATGGTCGCGATGGGCGCTGCCGAGAAGACTCTGCGCATCCAGTCGCCGTACTTCGTCCCCGACGCCCCGATGCTCGACGCGATGGTGGGAGCCGCGCTCGCCGGAGTCGACGTGCAGTTCATGATGACCGGCATGCCGGACCACAAGACGGCATGGTTGGCTGCTCGCACGTACTACCCTAAGCTGCTCGACGCCGGAGCGCGCATCTTCCGCTACGACGCCGGCTTCTTCCACGCCAAGACCATCTCGGTCGACGGCAAGTACTGCGCCGTCGGCACGATGAATATGGACCGCCGTAGCTTCGACCTGCAGAAAGAGATGATGACCTGGGTGCACAACGGCGATACGGCTCGTCAGCTCGAGGCGCAGTTCGAGATCGACAAGACCAAGTGCACCGAGGTCACGCAGGCCGAAATCGACAGCTACACGTTTACCGACAAGCTCCAGCAGCGCACGTTCCGGCTGATGTCGCATATCTTGTAGAGAGTGTCACCAACGAAAGGGGTGAAGCATGGAGTACGGACCCGTTGACGTCGTCGTTCTCGCCATGGGCGAACCGCATTTCGACGGCACCATCTTGGCCGAGCTCGAGCGGCTCGCAGCGACCGGCACCATCCGCGTCCTCGACGCGATGGTCTTGGTGATGGACGAGAGCGGCGCGGTGCTCGGCTTGGACATCGAAGACCTCCCCGCCGAGCAGAAGGCGAAGCTGGGATTCATCGAGACAAACACCCGCGGGCTCTTCGACGCCGAGGACTCGGCGGCGCTGGCCGAGGGCATGGCGCCCGGCTCGGCGGTGGTCGCTCTGGCAATCGAGAGCGCGTGGGCCGTCCCGCTGATGACCGCGTTCGAGAAGGCCGGCGCGGACGTGGCTCTGACCACCCGCGTGCCAGCGACCGTAGTCGACGATGCGCTGGCCGCCTTGGCTGCCAGCAACGGATAGGAGCATACGATGCCAGGACTACTCAGGGCGGTGGGCCGCACCGCCGTCATCGCGGGTACTGCGACCGCCACGTCGAACGCCATCAACCGCCGACAGGCTCAGAAGAACGTCGATGCGTACGGCAACGCGCAGCAGCGGTACGCCGAGCAGACCCAGCAGCCGGCGCCAGCGATGGCCGTCGCGTCGGGCCCTGCTCCGGGCGTCATGATGCCGCCTGCTGCCCCGGCCGAGAACGACATGATCTCTCAGCTCGAGCGTCTCGGCGCCTTGAAGGCGCAGGGCATCCTGACCGAGGAGGAGTTCGCCGCGCAGAAGGCAAAGATCCTCGGTATGTAGCTGGGCTCATCGCAATGCGCAGAAGGCCCGTCTCGCGACCGAGACGGGCCTTCTTGATTGCCGAGTGCTGTGGTGTCTAGGCCTTGGCAGCCTCGTCGACGGCCTTCTTCAGCTCGTCGGCCGTCTCGTCGATCTGCGCCTTGGTGATCTTGGCTGCGCGCTTCAGCAGCTTCTCGATGCCCTCGTCCGGCGTGAACTCGCCGATCAGCACGATTCCCGCCTGACCATCCTGAAGGCCATCGGCCAGCTCCTTGATCGCGCTGCGCTTGATGCCGCCTGCGAAGTGCCCGGCCAGAGCTCCCACTCCGGCACCGGCCGCGCCCATGACGAGCACGGAAGGCGGAAAGATGACGCCGAGCACGCCACCGACGACCAGCCCGGCTGTCGCGCCCCAAGCGCGCACTGAGGAGTCGGTGTTGATGATTCTCGTCTTGCCGTCCTCAGTCTTCTCAAAAAGAGCCGACTCGTAGGAACCAATCCACTTCTCGTGGTGGAGCGCCTTGATGGCGACGAAGTCGTTTATTGCCTCTTCGACATCGCCGTATTGGGCCCCGAAGACGAGCATTTCATACTGCTGATCTGCCATGGTTTCAGCCTTTCCGCAAAGGATATGTTTCCGGTCTTGCTTACTCTCCCCCGGACTCGCCTGAGCGAATCGCCAAATCGACCACAAGCGGCCGGTGATCCGACGCGATAGACGTCGCTACCAGCACGTTCGTGACCCGCCAGTGGTCGCTAAACGCCAAGACATCGAGCGGCTTGGTGGGTTTCCACGACGGGAACGTTGGCGGCGCATCTACCACCGTCAGCCGCGCTCGGAGGGGTTCTATCTCCGAAATCGGCGCATTGAAGTCGCCGGCCAGCACAAGCGGCAGATCGTCGGGCAGGTCGTTGACGAGCATCTCGATGGAGCGCGCTCGTGCCTCTCGATTCAGCGCCAAGTGGGCGGTCGCAAACCTGAAACGCACGCCATCCAGCTCAATCGTGGTCACAAGGCATTGCCGACGCTCCATCCCACCGGGCAGATCGAGCCGGTCGACCGCGGTCAGGAGCCCGCGCGTCGCGATGCCGTTGCCCGCCCCCCAAAACGAGTACCGATGCGTCTCCCCGTACGCGTGCGACATGCCGAGAAGGTCCCCTACGATGGCAGCTTGGTCCCTTCGGCCGGTCAGCTTCAGCACCTCGTTGAGGCCCACAACGTCGGGGTTGACCGCCGCCAGAACCCGGGCGATCCTCGGCGCCGAGAATCGACCGTCGATTCCCTGCCCGTGGTGGATGTTGTAGGTCACGAACCGCAAGGAGGCTCTCCTTTGGTGGTGGCTGGCCTACTGATACTTCTCCGACCCTCGGAATACCTAGTCGCGTCCGAGACTCATCAGGCGGGCGACTTGGCGCCGCGGCGCGTCGGGTGCACGGCGACCTTCTCGGCCTCGATGGCCTCGGCGCCTGAGCCGGACTGCTTGTTCCACCAGCCGGAGTAGGCGGCCACGAAGGGCGGCGCCGTGAGGCCGTGGGCAAAGGCGCTGAGCACGACGCAGACAATCGCGGTCGATGCGACCACGTTGCCGCCCGCAACAGCTGCGTCGAGCAGAATCACGGAGAAGACCACGGTGGCCAGTCCGCGAGGCCCGAACCAGCCCATGAAAGCGATCGTTTGGAATCGGGCCTTGGTTCCCAGCATGGCGATCACCACGGATGCCCATCTGAGGAGAACGAGGCTCACCACGACGTAGATCACCTC
>JARLGT010000027.1 GCA_031292615.1 Coriobacteriia bacterium
CGCGGTGGGTGCGGCTGGCTCCCAGAGCGCGCGCGCCCAAGCGCCGACCGCGAAGCGAGCATCGCTGTCGGAGTAGTAGCGCTCGAAGACGAGCCGTTGGGCGAACTGAGCCTCACGGATGCTGTCTCGGCCTGGAAGAGCGCCCATCTCGGCCACGAGCCCAATCTCGGCAGCGGCCACCAACGTGTCGACTCGTCCGCTCTCGTTGGGGATTCCCGCTCGCAGATACGCGCTGGTGGCCTTTGGGTCGGTCCACGCGGCGGCTCCGCGCTCGCGGACCAGCGCCGCCAGAACACGATCGACGGCTGCGCTTCGCCCAAGCCCAGCGTCCATTCGTTCCCCCATCGTTAGCGGGCGGCGGTTGGCAACGCCATCCGGAAGTACCCATTATAGGTGGATACGCTGCTCGATTCTCAGGAGGCGCTTCGGTGCGCATAGTCGATATCCACACACACGCTTGGCCCGATGCCGTTGCAGGCAAGGCCATGCACTCGCTCATGACCGAGGGCATGCTCACGCCCTACTACGACGGCACCATTACGGGCCTGCTCGCAGAAGCGCAGCGCTGTGGGGTCTCGGCGTCGGTTATACAGCCGGTAGCCACCAAGCCGGCCCAAGTCTCCAGCATCAACAACTGGGCCGCGTCGATCGCGAGCGAGCACGTCGTGCCGTTTGGCGCGATGCATCCGGCGCTCGAGGACCCGGCGACCGAGATCGCGCGCATGGCGTCGCTGGGGCTACGCGGAATGAAGCTGCACCCCGAGCATCAGAGCTTCACGCCCGACGAGCCTCGCTTGGCACCGATCTACGAAGCCGCTGTGCGCCACAACATGACCGTGTTCTTCCACGCCGGAGCCGACGAGGTCCACGAGACGGTTCACGGGACTCCCGAGTCGTTCGTCAACATCCTCGATGCCTTCCCGGACCTGCGCGTGGTGCTCGCGCACCTGGGCGGGTACCGGGTCTGGAACCACGTCGCCGAGCTGCTCGTGGGACGTGACGTCTATCTCGACACCGCCTACACGCTGGGACATCTTCCCGACGCCGACTTCGTCGAGATCGTTCACGCGCACGGCGCCGAGAGAGTGATGTTCGGCAGTGACGGTCCGTGGACCGACGCCAAGGCCGAGATCGAGTGGCTGCGGCGGCTGCCGCTGCGCCCAGGCATCATCGACGCGATTCTCGGCGAGAACGCCGATCGGCTGCTCGCCTTGTAGCCGCGCGAGCGGCCGCAGGCGTGCGCCCCAATCGCCTGAAGAGCGCCCTTCCCCTGGCTCCACTCCAGCGTGGCGGAGTGACAAGGCATGCGAATCGCTAAGAGCGTGCGGGCGACCGGTGAAAGATTGACGCTCAAACAAGGGGTAGAGGTGAAGGATCCGACGACGACGGCCGACACGGTCGCCGATTTCTGCTACGCAGGTGCGTGGGTGACACCCGTCCCCGCGCTCGTCATCGACCACCAATCCGTCGTCTACGCCAACGCCGCCGCGCTGCGGCTTCTCGGCTACGCCGACGCCCACGACCTCGTGGGCCAGCCGCTCGACCGCGTGCTTCACGCCGACGCGCTCGTCGCCGAGATGGCCCGCCAAGAGGTCCTCGACGCTATCGGCGCGCCCCTACGTGGCGTCCCCACCAAGCTTCGCTCTCGAACCGGCGAGCCGCTTCAGGAGTTCGCCGACGTCTTCCCCCTGCACGTGCGCGACGCGCGTCTCACGCTGTTCACGTTCGCGCGCGAGCGTTGTCCAGATCGCACGTGCAAACCAGGTCCGGCTCCCGATCTCAGTCCGCACGCCCACGAGATCGCCGGGCAGATCCTCGAGGTGGCGCCCACGTGCATGCTCATCCAGGATCTCGACACCATCCTGTTCGCGAACGCGCTGACGCGCGGATACCTCGCTGCCAACGAGCGTTCGCAGATCGAAGGACGGCCTGTCCTGTCGTTCATTCATCCGGACGGCGTCATGGCCACGATCGAACGGGTCGCCTTCGTCTTTGCCACGCATCAGCAGATGCGCGACGTTCCCCTAAAGCTCAAGGCAGTGGACGGTGGAGTTGTCCACGCACGCGGCGACGCCTACCCCATCCGAGTCAACGGTCGCTGGGGTGCGCTGATCGTCGGCGAGCTTCTCCGCAGAACGGACGACGAGAGCGAGCGGCGCTAGGCCTCGGCGCGAATCACGGTCTTGCCACCGAGGTACGGCTGTAGCACCTCGGGGATGGCGACGCTTCCGTCGGCTTGCTGGTAGTTCTCGAGCACGGCCGCGAGGCACCGGCCCACCGCCAACCCGGAGCCGTTGAGCGTATGAACCAGCCGAGAACCTTTGAACTCACCGGGCGAGCGGTACTTGATGTTGGCTCGGCGGGCCTGGAAGTCCGTGCAGTTGCTGCAGCTAGAGATCTCCTTGTACGCGCCGTAGCTGGGCAGCCACACCTCGATGTCGTAGGTCTTGGCGGCGCCGAAACCCATGTCGCCCGTGCAAAGCACGATGACGCGGTAGGCCAGCCCGAGCTTCTGCAGGATGCGCTCGGCATCTACGAGCATGCTCTCCAACGCGTCGAAGCTCTCCTCGGGACGCGTGAACTTGACCAGCTC
>JARLGT010000028.1 GCA_031292615.1 Coriobacteriia bacterium
AGGGCCTGACGTGTGCCACCTGCCACTCCAGCACCGACCCGACCGTGATCGCCGCCATCGCCGCCGGCAACGCGACGTGTGCGAGCTGCCACACGCTCACGACCCCGCAGCACCTGGCGAATCACGCCGCCGGTCTGAGTGGTCTTACCGGCTGCAAGGGCAGCGGCTGTCACGTCGATTACCTCATGACGGAGCACGTGACCGACCGAGGCCTGACGTGCGCCACGTGCCACGCGAGCACCGACCCGACAGTGATCGCTGCGATATCAGCCGGCGGGGCCACGTGTACGACTTGCCATGGCGCTGACGCTGGTAATCACGCCTCGGCACACACTGCGACGATCACAGGCGGTTCGATAACGTTCTTCAACGACTCATCGATGCATCAAACTGACGCTGATCAGGGCGAGATAGATGTCAATGTGACCTGTTCGATGTGCCACGGCACGATGAATCTCGTGTCGATCCACGGCTCGAACTGTGCATGGTGCCACTCGGGGACGAATCCACCTGCGAACAGCCTGATGGGGACATGGGCCGGTGGGTGCTCGCAGGGAGCCTGCCACCCGACCTACCACGACGGCGCGTCCGATGGCCACGATTCGATCTACTACGACAACGGTAACTGGGGCCAGTGCGCGAGCTGCCACGACTTCGTTCCCCAGGACACCTCGCCAGTCGACGCCTCACCCGAATGGTGCGGTTCGTGCCACACGCTGGCCGACACGACACCGCCAGCGACGACGTCCAATGCAGTCGGGTCCTACATAGGAACCGCGTCGATCACGCTCAGCGCAACGGACGCCCAATCTGGAGTCCAATCCACCTACTACCGTTTGGATGGCGGGGCACCGACAACCGTGTCCGGTGCGCTTCTCGTGCCGCCGACGGACACTCCCAGTCGGTCGCTGCAGTACTGGTCCGTCGATGCGTCCGGGAATGTGGAGACGGCTCACTCTGTCGGATTCACGGTAGTGCCCGACGTCACGGCTCCTGTCACTACGTCTGACGCGAAGCCGACCTACTGGGATGACGCGACCATACATCTCAGTGCACTCGACGACGCGACGGACTTCGGCGTCCGCACCACCTACTACTACTTCGACAGCGGTCCAGTTAATTCCGGCGCGACCGCGGTCCTTCCGTTCGACGCGAATGGGACGCACACCATTCATTTCTGGTCGGTCGACTACGCCGGCAACACGGAGTCGCTGAAGACAGCAACGTTTGGGTTCGGGGCGGCGAAGGATTTCACCGCGCCAACTACCACGTCCAGCTTCAACCCGGCCGCGGGGGCGAACTACAACGCCAACCAGTCGATAACCCTGTCGCCCTCTGACAACAGTGGCGGGTCCGGCGTCAAGGCGACCTACTACCGAGTCGATTCAAATGCTTTCACGACTGGCACCAGCTTCACGGTGAGCGGCGATGGGCTCCACACTTTCAGCTACTACTCGGTCGACAAGGCGGGCAACGTCGAGAGCACGCACGTATCGAACCAGTTCAGGATCGATACCGTTCAGCCTGTGACGAGCAACAACGCAACGAACGCTGCGCCCTATCTGGGTGCTCAGACCTTCACTCTCACCCCGACTGACGCGGGCGGCTCTGGGGTTGCCAGCACGAGATGGCAGCTAGACTCTACGAGCGGGAGTTGGACCACTGGGACGTCGGTCGCGGTACCGGCGCCCGCGTCGGGGATCGTCACGCACACCATCTACTGGTACTCGGTCGACAACGCAGGCAACACCGAGTCGAACAAGTCCATCGCTGTTCAGGTAACCACTGCGCTCGCCAATGGCGGCACTCTCGCGGCGCCGGGTGCGCCGCGCCTGTTCACGGTCCCAGCGGGCGTCACCGCTGTTACGGCCGACCTGTATGGCGGCATGGGCGGTGGCACAGCAAGCTACGGCGCACGGTTGCGCGCCACCCTGACCGTCACTCCCGGACAGACGCTTGTGCTCAAGGTCGGCAGCCGCGGTAGCGGCACGACAGGAGGATGGGGCGGTGGTACCGGCGGAAACGGTGTCGGTACCGGGACCGGTGGAGGCGGATCGACATCCGTCGGAGTCCTCGGCGGTGCGGTCTTGTCTGAGGCTGGCGGTGGCGGTGGCAGCTGCGGTACGAGCACCGGCGGCCCGGGTGCGGCCTATAGCTCCAGCACCTCGGGCGGCAACCAACCGGGATTGACCTCGGCGAGTAATCCGCGCGCGGGTGGCGGCGGCGGTTGGACCGGCGGCGCTGCGGGCGCTACGAACAACAGCCCCGGCACAGGAGGCACAAGTCACGTTACGGGCAACGTCTACTTGACCTTCAGTGTGTCCGGAAACACCACCGGCGCAGGCCATTTGGCTCTGAACTGGTAGCGATCAATCCGGCAGATGAAGCGAGGCAGGTAAGCACACTCAGTACGACTCGGGAACTACCGAAGCCCTCCTGCGTGCAGGGGGGCTTCGTATGCAGCGAACCAAGGCTTTTGCGAGCGTCAGTCGTGCAAGGAGGACAGGGCCGAAAACGAAACACCTCTGAAACATGGGTGGGGCTAAGATAGGAATCAAGACGCAGTCGGATTCGTCTATGGACACGCGCCTTCGCGTGTCGGAAATAGGGAGGTTGCACATGGCACCCACGTTCGACAAAGATTATGTGCTCAAGACCGTTGAGGAGCGCGACGTTCACTTCGTCCGCTTCTGGTTCACCGACGTTCTCGGTGTTCTCAAGTCCTTCGCTGTCACCGACACCGAGCTTGAGGGTGCGTTTGAGGAGGGCATGGGCTTCGACGGTTCTTCTATCGACGGCTTCACTCGCCTCGAAGAGTCCGACATGGTCGCCTACCCGGACCCCGCCACGTTCCAGCTTCTCCCGTGGCGCCCCTCCGAGCAGGGCGTCGGCCGTCTGTTCACCGACATCACCAAGCCCGACGGCTCGCCGTTCGAGGGCGATCCCCGCTACGCTCTGAAGCGCGTTACGCAGAAGGCTGCCGATCTCGGCTATACCATGTACGTCGGTCCCGAGCTCGAGTTCTTCTACTTCGAAGACGACCAGGACACCGTCTTCCTGGACCAGGGCGGCTACTTCGACCTGACCCCGCTCGACATCGCGTCTGACCTGCGTCGCGAGACCGTCCTGACGCTTGAGAAGCTCGGCATTCCGGTCGAGTACTCGCACCACGAGGTTGCCCCGTCGCAGCACGAGATCGACCTTCGTTACGCCGACGCGCGCACCATGGCCGACAACGTCATGACGTACAAGCTCATCGTCAAGGAGATTGCGCTGCAGAACGGCGTGCACGCGACGTTCATGCCGAAGCCGGTCTTCGGCGAGAACGGCTCGGGCATGCACGTGCACCAGTCGCTGTTCACCAAGGAAGGCAACGCTTTCTTCGACGCTAACGATCCCGAGGGCTACAACCTCTCCGAGATCGCCAAGAGCTACATCGCTGGACTACTGAAGTACGCTCCGGAGTTCACCGCGGTCACCAACCCGCTCGTCAACTCCTATAAGCGTCTGGTCCCCGGCTACGAGGCTCCGGTCTATATCGCCTGGGCCCGCCGCAACCGCTCAGCTCTGGTCCGCGTCCCCATGTACAAGCCGGGCAAGGAGAACGCAACTCGCCTCGAGCTGCGTTCGCCGGACCCGTCGGCCAACCCGTACCTCGCCTTCGCTTGCATGCTCGGCGCCGGCCTGAAGGGTATCGAGGACGGCCTGAAGCTAGCCCCCGAGGCCACGAACAACATCTTCCACATGACCGACGCAGAGCTGGATGCCGCTGGCATCAAGACGCTGCCGGGCAGTCTCGGCGACGCGATCGAGCTGTTCGCGAACTCCGAGCTCATGAAGGAAGTTCTGGGCGAGCACATCCACTCGTTCTACACGGAGAACAAGCGTGCCGAGTGGGATGAGTATCGCACCCAGGTTACGCAGTGGGAGCTCGACAAGTACTTGCCGGTCATCTAGTGCATCGGTAGCTTCACGCAGGAACGTTTCTGGCAACGGCGCCGGGCGGGGGTTCTCTCGTCCGGCGCCGTTCGCATATCAACCCGAGGAAACCTGGCAGAAACGGTATCATCATGCACATGAAGCGAGTCCTCGTCGTCTCGGACGACGCACATAGCCGAGCATGGGTGGTGCAAGCCGTCACAAGCCTGGACGTTCTGGTGTCCGAGGGGCATGTGAGCGAGCTTCAGAAGCGGCTGCTCGACGGCGACACGGATCTCGTGGTGCTCGATGGCGGCCGTAGCCCCGATGCGTTGGGCCAGCTCGTTGAGCAGGCCGCATCCAGCGGCGCCGACCTGCGGCTTCTCGTGCTCGTCGAGCCCGAGGGCCTACAGGTTTTGCGGCTGCCGGTTCGCGTGCCGAGCGATTTTCTCGTGCGCGGAGCGTCCTCAGAGGAGCTGTCGGCTCGCGTTCGCAGCCTGCTGTGGCCGGGTGAAGAGGTGACTCGCCAGGAGCTCATCCGCGTCGACGACCTCACGATCAACCTCGCGACGTACCAGGCGACTCTGCACGGCACGCCGATCGACTTCACGTACCTGGAGTACGCACTCTTCGCCTTCCTCGTCACGCACCCAGGCCGCACGTACTCGCGCGAAGTACTGCTGCGCCGAGTGTGGGGGAGCGACTACTACGGCGGATCGCGCACCGTCGACGTGCATATCAGGCGCATCCGCTCCAAAGTGGGCCACGAGCTCTCGCGCCGTCTGGAGACGGTGCGCAACGTGGGCTACCTCTGGAACGGCTAAGCCTCGCAGTCAGGCTGTTTGGCCTGAACTGAGCGGCCGAGGAATCGATACGACGCCCCGTGCTGGGGTTCTGGCTGCCCGGCGATTCCGCACTCGGCCATCAACCGCACCATCGCCTCTGGCGTGAGGAAGCCCCCGGGCTCTCCGAGAAGCCGCTCCACGCCAGACACTATTCGCACGCCGAGTCCGCTCGGGTCCAGTTCGAGCACGAGCACGCCACCGTCGGCGCGCAGGACGCGCGCGGTTTCTCGTAGTGCCACGCGTTGGTCTCGGAGATGGTGGAACGAGTCGCTCATCAGCGCGGCATCGAACGCCCCGGATGGCAGCGGCATCGCCTCGGCCTCACCGAGCACGACCTCGACCCCGACGTTCGATGGTACATAGCGAACCATCTCAGGGGTCGGGTCCAAGACCGTGACATTTGCGCCGAGCTCCCGTGCGAGGAGGATGGCAAGTCCACCCGTGCCGCCACCGATATCGAGCAGGCTGCCGCCAGTGGGCACGAACGGGCCCAGCCAGCCAGCGATGATCCGGACGTCCTCGGCGGTCCAGCGTGTGTCCGAGCGGTGGAACATCGGCGCGGCCCAGTTGAAGAAGCCCATCGGCCGCCTTTCGTGTCGGAGCTGTCGGGTACACTCGGTGTGGGACCCAGAGCCCAGCCCAAGATTACCGCGAAGGGACAGTCGATTGCGTACGGTCGCCGTCGTTGATGGAAACAGCCTGATTCACCGCGCCTTCCATGCACTGCCGCCCACGATGACGGCGCCCGACGGGAGGCCGACCAACGCCGCATTCGGCTTCATGTCGATGCTGGTCAAACTGGTCGCCGACCTGAATCCTGATGGCCTCGTGGTCGCCTTCGACCGTGGCAAGCCGGCGTTTCGCACGGAGGCTCTCGCGCAGTACAAGATTCATCGCCCGCCGATGGCCCAAGAGCTGCGGGACCAGTTCCCGATGGTCAAGGAGCTGCTCGGCGCCATCAACGTGCCCATCGTCGAGGTCGATGGCTGGGAAGGCGATGACATTCTCGGCACGCTGGCAAAGCGTGGACACGACGCGGGGATACGCGTGTTGCTGGTGACGGGGGATCGCGACGCGTTTCAGCTCGTCACCGAGAACGTGTGCGTCGTGACCACCAAGAAGGGCATCACCGATATCGTCGTCTACGGGCCTGCCGAGGTCCTCGAGCGTTACGGCGTGACTGCCGAGCAGGTTCCCGACTATCTCGGACTGAAGGGCGACACGAGCGACAACATCCCCGGCGTGCCTGGTGTGGGGGAGAAGACTGCCGCCAAGCTCCTCCAGCAGTACGGCACGCTGGAGGAGGTCCTTGCACACGCCGAGGAGATACCGGGCAAGTTGGGCGAGAACCTGCGCAACCATGTAGGCGAGGCCCTCGCGTCGCGCACGGTCGCGACGATTAGCCGCGATGTGCCCATGGACTTAGACATGACGACGGTCGAGTTCGGCGCGTTCGACCCGCACGCGGTGGCCGTGGCGCTCGCCGAGTATCGCTTCACGTCGATGCTCGACCGCGTGCTGGCGCTGCGTCGTACGGCAGCCGTTGGGGCTGGCACCGCGGTGCCCGGGGACGCGGCTGCCGCGACACGCGCAATCGCCCCGCAGGGCCGCGGGGAAAGCTACCCGGCCGCCTTGGCGACCACGGTTGCGCTGGATCCGTTCGACCACTCTCATGCGGTCGTATCGGGGCCGGACGCACTCGATCGCGTGAGCGAGTGGGCTGCAGGCGAGGAGTGGCTCGGTGTCGTGGTCGATGACGGCGCAGGAGAGTCGCTCTTCGGCGAGGTGCGAGAGGTCGCCGTGGCCACGGCTGCCGGGGACGTCGCATATACGACTGAGCGCGACGCAGACGCTGCGCTGAGCTCGCTTTGGGCCTCCGGTCGGTTGGCAGCCGCCGACGCCAAGGCGCTGCTTGAGGAGGCCTGTCCTCCCGACGAGGCCCTGGCCTGTGATGGCGCGGCGCTTGCCGTGGCGCCGGACCGGCTGTTCGACGTCGCGGTCGCCGCATACCTCCTCGAGTCGAACCGTTCATCCTACCAGCTCTCCGCTTTGGCGGCCGACTACCTCGGATCGCCGCTGCCCGAGCCGACTGACGAGCTACGCGCCTCGGTCATCCGAGCGGCTGCGACGGCGCGACTGGCGCCGGTCCTCGAAACCAAGCTGAAAGCGGATGACTCGCTTCGCGTTCTCCGCGAGATCGAGATGCCGCTCGTGCCCGTTCTCGCGCGTATGGAGCGGGTCGGCGTCGGGATTGATTGCGACGTTCTGGCAGGCCTCTCGGCGGCAGCCACCGGCAACATCGAGGAGCTACGTGCGGAGATATGGGAACTCGCGGGAGTGGAGTTCACAGTTGACTCGCCAAAGCAGCTCTCGGAGGTGCTCTTCGAGAAGCTCGGGTTGCCGCCACAGAAGCGCACAAAGACGGGCTTCTCGACCGATGCTTCGGTGCTCGCAGCGCTTGCACCCGCGCACCCCATTGCCGAGAAAATTGTTGCCTACCGAGAGCTGACCAAGCTCAAGAGCACCTACCTCGATGCGCTGCCGCGGATGCTCGGCGGGGACAAACGCCTCCACACGTCGTTCAACCAGACCGTCGCGGCGACCGGGCGACTTTCGAGCTCCAATCCCAACCTGCAGAACATTCCGGTTCGCACGGAGTATGGGCGCAGGATCCGTGCGGCCTTCGTGCCGGCCAGCCCCGGCGACGTGATGGTGTCGGCGGACTACAGCCAGATCGAGCTGCGGATTCTTGCGCATCTTTCGGGCGACCCCGGGCTGATCGAGGCGTTCACGAGCGGGATGGACTTCCATATGGCCACGGCGGCACGCGTCTTTGGCGTCGAGCCTGAAGCGGTGCAGCCCGGCATGCGCGCACGCGCCAAGGCGGTCAACTTCGGCATCGTCTACGGGCAGTCGGCCCACGGGCTTGCTGAGTCGCTCAAGATCTCGCGCGCCGAGGGCCAGGAGATGATCGACCGCTACTACGCCGCATATCCTCGCGTGCGCGCCTACCTCGACGAGACGGTCTCGGAGGCGCACAAGCTTGGCTTTGCGACCACGCTGTTTGGCCGCAAGCGCCGAATTCCCGAGCTGGCGTCGTCCAACTTCAACCTGCGCTCCTTCGGTGAGCGTACAGCCATGAACCACCCGATGCAGGGCACGGCCGCCGACATCATGAAGCTTGCGATGATCGAGGTCGACCGCCGCATGCGTGCCGAGCAGTTCCGCAGCCGCATGGTGCTGCAGGTTCACGACGAACTGGTCTTCGAGTCACCCGCCGATGAGGTTGAGCATCTCTCAGCGATGGCGAGCGAAGCTATGTCGGGTGTGGCGCAGCTGGCCGTGCCGCTCGACGTGAGCGTGGCGAGCGGGGAGAACTGGGCGAAAGCGAAATAGCTTGCGACCGGCTTCGCGGTCGCAAGTTTGCCGGTTGGAGCAGACCGGTTTCGCCGGCTGCTCAACCGGCCTCGGCGGTCTTACCGGCAGGGGAGTGGATACGCCCGGCGGCGTGGCGGGTGGCGAATGCACGCCTCGTGCTGTAGACTTTCGAACCGGCTGTCCAGACAAGTGTCTGGCACCATGTCCTGTTGGCCCCCGGAGACATGTCCGAGTACCTGTAGGCGACGACGGTCCTATACCCGAGACGATTAACCTGTAGGCGACACGCATGACCTCGGGGCCCCGAGAATGAAATGGGGTCCGCACCATGAGCGATCTGCAAGAGAGCGGCACGGTCATCGAACAGCGCGAATATACCGACGAGGAGATGCATGCTCTCATCGACGGTACGATGACCGACTTTGACGAGGGAGACCTCGTCAGCGGTACCGTCGTCAAGGTTGAGCGCGACGAGGTTCTGCTCGACATCGGCTACAAGTCTGAGGGTGTCATCCCGGCCCGCGAGTTGTCGATCCGCAAGGACGCCAACCCGGCCGACATCGTCTCCGTCGGCGATCCGATCGAGGCCTTGGTTCTCCAGAAGGAGGACAAGGACGGTCGTCTGATCCTGTCCAAGAAGCGCGCCGAGTACGAGCGTGCCTGGACCAAGATCGAAGAGAAGTTCAACTCCGGCGAGAACGTCGAAGGCGAAGTCATCGAGGTCGTCAAGGGTGGACTCATCCTCGACATCGGCCTGCGTGGCTTCCTGCCGGCCTCTCTCGTCGACCTCCGTCGCGTCAAGGACCTCGCTGCCTACACCGGCACGCGCCTTGAGGCACGCGTCATCGAGATGGACCGCAACCGCAACAACGTCGTCCTTTCGCGTCGCGTGGTTCTCGAAGAGGGTCGCAAGCACGAGCGCGCCGAGATTCTCGGCAAGCTGCAGAAGGGCATGATCCTTCCCGGCAACGTCTCCTCCATCGTCGACTTCGGCGCATTCGTCGATCTCGGCGGTATCGACGGCCTGGTGCACATCTCCGAGCTGTCCTGGAGCCACGTCAACCACCCGTCCGAGGTCGTCAAGGTCGGCGATCCGGTCAACGTTCAGGTGCTCGACGTCGACCTCGACCGCGAGCGCATCTCCCTGGGCCTCAAGCAGACCACCGAGGATCCGTGGAAGATGCTCGTCAAGGACTTCCCGGTCGGCTCGATCATCGAGGGCACGGTTACCAAGCTCGTCCCGTTCGGCGTCTTCGTCGAGCTGGGTGACGGCGTTGAGGGCCTCGTCCACATCTCCGAGATGGCCAAGGGCCACGTCGAGACTCCGGACCAGGTCACCTCTGTCGGTCAGAAGGTCATGGTCAAGGTCATGGACGTTGACCTCGAGCGCCGCCGCATCTCGCTTTCGATGCGTGCTGCCGCCGAGACCCTCGGCATCACGATCGAGATAGCTGGCGCTCCTGAGTCCGACGAGGAAGATGCTGTCGAGGGCGCCGAGGAGGCCGCTGACGAGGCTGTCGCCGAGGCTGAGGTCGCCGAGGAGGCCGCTATCGAAGCCGAGGTCGCCGCTGAGGTCGCCGAGGAGGCTGCCGAAGAGGCCGAGGCTGTCGCCGAAGAGGCCGTCGAGGCCGCGGCCGAGGCCGAGGTCGTCGAGGCTGGCGACGCGGCCGCCGCCGACGAGACTCCTGCTGCCGCTGAGGAGCCCGCCGAGGAGACTCCCGCCGAGGAAGCTGCCGACGAGGCTGCCGCCGAGAACCGCGGCGAGTAACTGCTCCACAACGCACGCAACCGGGGCCGGGAGGCGCGAAAGCGCTCCCGGCCCCGCTCTTTTCCGAGGTTATCGCAACAAAGTGTGGGCTTTGCTCGGCCATCGTGATACGGATAGTGCATGCGAGTAGTCGTCATCACAGGAGGCATCGGAGCCGGCAAGAGCACTGCGTCGGGATTCTTGCGCGACAAGGGCGCGATCATCATCGACGCAGACCTTGTCGCGGCGCAGGTTCTGCAGAAGGGCTCGCCCGTGCTCGCGCACGTGGCCGAAGCGTTCGGCCCGGACGTCCTGCTCGCCGACGGCAGCCTCGATCGCGCGGCTCTTGCGCGTCTGGCGTTCGCCACGGCCGAGTCGACCGCGCGGCTCAACGCCATAGTGCATCCTGCCGTTGCGCGCGAAATCGGACCTGCCGTCGCCGATCTGCGGCTGATGCCTGCTCCACCGTGCGCGGTCGTACTCGAAGTGCCGCTTCTGGCCGAGGCGCCGGTCTTCGCGCAGATCGCCGACCTCGTCGTGGCGATCGTGGCCCCGCAGGAGCTGCGAGTTCAGCGCGCGATCGCGAGCGGGTTCTCGGAGGCCGATGTGCGTCGGAGGCTCGCGGTACAGGCGAGTGACGCCGAACGCGCGGCACTGGCCGATGTCGTGATTGTCAACGATGGATCGCTCGAGAGGTTCCTCGGCGAGCTGGAATGGGTGTGGCATGAGCGGGTGGCGGAGGGCGAGGAGCGGTGAGCCGCACAACGCCCGCCAAGTGGGCCTTTCGCATCGGAGCGCTGGGCGCCGTCGTCAGTCTGGGTGTTCTGACCGCGCTGTTCTTGCGCGGGCCGGCGTTCTGGCAAAAGCAGTACTACCCGCTGCACTACCAGTCGCAGATCGCCGCATCTGCTGCCCGTCACCGGGTTAGCCCCTATGTGGTCGCCGCTGTCATCAACGCCGAGTCGGGATGGAAGCCGGGCATACACTCATCGGTGGGTGCCGTGGGACTCATGCAGGTAATGCCACAGACGGCGCGCGACCTGGCTTCGGGAGGGATCGTCGATGCCAAGGAGTTTCCGCCGAGCGACTTGACCAGCCCCACGGTGAACATCGAGTACGGCACGGCATACATCCGCTACCTGGTGAATCGCTACCACGAGATCGAGACCGCGCTTTCGGCCTACAACGCGGGCCTGCGACACGCAGACGCGTGGGCGAAGCAGGGCGGCAATATCCGCGCGGCCATAGAGTTCCCGGAGACTAAGGCGTACGTGCCCAAAGTGATGCGTGGCCGAGACCGCTACCAGGCCCTGTATCCCACGAGCTTCAACTAGAAGACGGAGCACCATCAAGTGACCAAGAACCTCTTCAGGGTTGTCTCGCCCTTCGAGCCGGCCGGAGATCAGCCCAAGGCGATCGCCGAGCTGACCCAGGGCGTCAACGAAGGGCTGCGCTACCAGACGCTTTTGGGAGTGACCGGGAGTGGCAAGACCTTCACGATGGCCAAGGTCATCGAGCAGGTGCAGAAGCCCACGCTCATCATGGCGCCGAACAAGACGCTCGCGGCGCAGCTCGCCTCGGAGATCAAGGACTTCCTGCCTGACAACGCGGTCGTCTACTTCGTGAGCTACTACGACTACTACCAGCCCGAGGCCTACGTGCCATCGACCGACACCTTCATCGAGAAGGATGCGTCGATCAACGCCGAGGTCGAGAAGTTGCGCCACGCCGCCACGGCGGCGCTGCTGTCCCGCAAGGACGTGGTGGTCGTGGCCAGCGTGAGCTGCATCTACGGCATCGGGTCGCCCGAGGACTATGCGGGCATGGCCGTCTTCCTGGGCCCGGGCAAGAGCTACGATCGCGACGACCTGATCCGCGACCTGATCGAGATCCAGTACGACCGCAACGACTACGACCTGACGCGCGGCACGTTCCGAGTGCGCGGCGACGTGCTCGACGTCTTCCCTCCGTACGCCGATCATCCAGTGCGCGTCGAGATGTTCGGCGACGAGATTGTCAGCGTCTCTGAGGTAGACCAGCTCACTGGCGAGGTGCTCAACACCTTCGAGGAGCTGCCCGTCTGGCCGGCGACGCACTACGTCACCGAGCGCACCAAGCTGCAGGCTGCACTCGGCACCATCCAAGAGGAGCTCACCGCTCGGCTGGCCGAGCTGAAGCGCGACGGCAAGCTGCTCGAGGCGCAGCGCCTCGAGATGCGCGTGAACTACGACCTCGAGATGCTCGAGACGATGGGCTTCACCAGCGGCATCGAGAACTACTCGCGCCACCTCGACGGCCGAGCACCTGGCGAGCCGGCCAACACGCTCATCGACTACTTCGGCAAAGACTTCCTGATGATCATCGACGAAAGCCACGTTACCGTGCCGCAGATTCGCGGAATGCACGAGGGCGACCGCAGTCGCAAGATCACGCTGGTCGAGCACGGCTTCCGCCTGCCCAGCGCGCTGGACAACCGGCCGCTGCGTTTCGACGAGTTTGAGGCGCGCGTGCCGCAGTTCGTGTACGTCTCGGCGACGCCCGGCGACTACGAGCTGGGCATCTCGCAGCAGATCGTGGAGCAGATCATCCGCCCGACGGGACTCATCGATCCGCAGATCGTCGTGCGGCCCGTGAAGGGCCAGGTCGACGACTTGATCGGCGAGATCAAAGAACGGACCGCGGCAGGGGAGCGCACGCTCGTCACCACGCTGACCAAGAAGATGGCCGAGGACCTGACCGACTACCTCTTCGAGCAGGGAATCAAGGTGCGCTACTTGCATTCGGATATCGCTACGCTCGAGCGCGTCGAGATTCTGCGTGAGCTGCGAATGGGCACGTTCGACGTGCTGGTGGGCATCAACCTGCTGCGCGAGGGCCTCGACCTGCCGGAAGTCTCGCTGGTGGCGATCTTGGACGCCGACAAGGAAGGCTTCCTGCGTAACGGCCGCTCGCTCATCCAAACGATCGGTCGCGCGGCGCGAAACGTCTCCGGCCAAGTCCTGATGTACGCCGACCGGACGACCGACTCAATGCAGTTTGCTATCGACGAGACCAATCGCCGCAGAGAACGCCAGGTCGCCTACAACACCGAGCACGGCATCGAGCCGCAGACGATTCGCAAGGCCATCGCCGACATCGTGCAGTACATGCACGAGGGTGAGTCGCAGGCCACCACCGCCGTCGAAGCGGCGCGTGAGCTCTCCAAGCTGCCGCGTTCCGAGGTACTGCGGCTCATCACGACGATGGAAGAGGACATGGCCTCGGCGGCCAGCGCTCTGGACTTCGAGGCCGCCGCGCGACTGCGTGACCAGGCCGTCAAACTGCGCGCGGAGGTCGAAAAGACTTCGACCGACGAGGTGCTCGACCGGCTGAAGGCTGGGGCGCGCAAGGGCTCGGGCTACGGGAGGCGCAAGCGCAAGTGAGTGCCGAGCGCGTATCGGCGACGTTCGAGCTCCCCGCCCATGGGGGGACGGTTCACCGCTGCGCGCAGTGCGAGTCGCGCCTGTGCGCGCGCGTCGAGGAGGTGCCGGGCGTCCTTCGAGTGGAGTGCGAGGCGGCCGGCCCGATGCGCGTCGAGTTCGACCCAGCTCTGGTGACCAAGGAACAGCTCGACGCCGAGACTCGCCGCTATGGTGCTGAACTCGAGGGCGTCTTCGCCCATGCCGTGTGGCACGTCACGGGACTCGATTGACCCGACTGCGCGCGGACCGTGGCTAAGTCCGTATCGATGCTGCCGGGGGTGGTCTCGGCCGATCTGAACTTCGCGAGTGGCACGCTGCTGGTGGAGTTCGAGCCCGCCAGCGATCCCCGGTCTCGAGTCGCGCGGGCGGTCGAGTCGACTGGGCACGGGATCGAACCGCTCTCCGGCGCGGTCGCCGAAGGCGGTCGGGCGCCGGCCGCCCCGTCTTGGTGGTCGCAGAACCGCACGCTGGTCGCCGTGACCGGCGCCGGCGCCTGCACTGCGTTTGCGCTGCTTGTCGGATGGCTTGCGCCGGGACCTTTCGGCTTTGGCGGCACGCCGCTTCACGCTGCAGCCTGGATTGCTTGTGTGCTCGGCGTCGCATTCGGCTGGTTGCTGCTCGGACCGCGCGCCTTGGCGTCGCTCAAGACTCGCAGCATCGACATGAATGTGCTCATGCTCATCGCCGTTACTGCAGCGCTGGCGCTCGGTGACCTGACCGAGGCCGCCTCGGTCGTCTTCCTCTACACGCTGGGCGGTTGGCTCGAGTCGCGCGCACTCGCGCGCACGCGCAGCTCGATTCGCGACCTGATGGAGCTCGCTCCGCAGATGGCGCGCGTGGTCTTCGCGGGCGCCACGGCCGAGCTGCCTCTAGACGACGTGCCGCTGGGTGCGATCGTACGAGTGCGCGCGGGCGAGCGTGTGCCGCTCGATGGCGTCGTGACAGCGGGGTTCTCGGCGGTTGACGAGGCAGCGATCACGGGCGAGCCGCTTCCCGCCGAGAAGAGCGACGGCGACAGGGTCTTCGCCGGCTCGCTGAACACGACAGGGCTGCTCGACGTGAAGGTCACGGCCACCGCGAAAGACTCGACGCTGGCGCGAGTGGTCCAGCTGGTAGAACAGGCCCAGGCGGCCAAGGCCCCGGTCGAACAGCTCGTCGATCGTTTCAGCCGCGTCTACACGCCGTCGGTGGTGGTGCTGGCCGCGGCGATTGCCGTCGTGCCGCCGTTGCTGGGAGTGGGTGGCTGGCTGGAGTGGATGGCACGCGCGCTCGTGATCCTCGTGGTCGCGTGCCCGTGCGCCCTCGTGATTTCGACACCGGTGTCGCTTGTCAGCGCGATCTCGCGAGCCGGACGCGATGGAGTGCTGGTCAAGGGCGGGGCCTACCTCGAGGTGGCCGCCCGCATCCGCTCGGTCGCCTTCGACAAGACTGGCACGCTGACCTCGGGGCGCGCTGCTGTCGCCCAGGTTGAGCCTTTGCGGGAGGGCATCTCGGGTGACGAGTTGCTCAGGCTGGCCGCTTCTGTCGAACAGCACTCCAACCACCCGGTCGCAGGCGCGGTGCTTGACGAGGCCGCTGCTCGCTCGATTGCGCCGGTCTCAGTCACCGAGTTCGAGGAACTTCCCGGCCGAGGCGTCCAAGGACTCGTCGATGGCGCCTGCATCCGCATCGTGAGCCCCACGTTCGCGCAAGAGATAGCGGAGTTCACTACCGAGGATGCGGCCCGGATTGGCGCACTCCAGAGCCAGGGACTGACGCTACTGGTAGTGGCGCGCGAGGCGGAGGTGATCGGGCTGCTCGGCGTGGAGGATCCGCTTCGGGCCGAGGCACACACGGTCATAGCGAAGCTGCATGCGCGCGGAGTGGCTCACACGGTGATGCTGACCGGCGACAACGAGGTCACTGCAGCCGCTGTGGCGGCGCGTGCGGGGCTCTCGGCACACATGGCTGGCCTGCTTCCGGCCGACAAGGTCGAGGCCGTGGTGCGCCTCAAGGAACGCTACGGCTCGGTGGCGATGGTTGGCGACGGTGTCAACGATGCGCCGGCCTTGGTCGCTGCCGACCTCGGTATCGCGATGGGTGCGGCGGGCAGCGACACGGCGCTCGAGACTTCCGACGTCGCGCTGATGGCCGATGACCTCTCGGCGCTGCCGAGTTTCTTCGCGCTGGGGCGGCGCACGCTGCGCACCATCAAGCAGAACGTAGGCTTCTCCGTGGTGGTCAAGGTTGTCGTTCTGGTCGCCGCGGTGCTCGGGTATGCGAACATGTGGCTGGCGGTGTTTGCCGATACCGGCGTCGCGCTGCTTGTGATTCTCAACGGGATGCGGCTCTTGCGCCCGCACCGGGACTGACCCAACCGCACGAGGGGGAAGGTGCGAGAAGTGAACAACGACGACTTCATGCGCTTCATGGCGTCGTGGGCGCTCGTCCACGAGACCGCCGACGAGGGTTGGAAGGCCGCGGTAGCGCGCGGCGAGAGTGTGGAGCCCGGCGAGATGGAGCAGGGCCCCGAGGCGTTCGTCGATGGCCTGTCGGCGATGATCGCCGAGCGCAAGGCGCAGCTCAAGGCGGAACTCGCGGCCGGTGGCAAGGATGCTGGCGCGGGCACCGGCGACGTTGCCGAGCACCTCGACGAGCTCAGCTTCGAGGTAGGCGAGCTGCGCGGTCGGCTCGAGTCGATGCAGGCCTCACTCGACGCGCTGCTTGCGCGCACCGAGCCGAAGGCCGAGTAGCGCCGTGGCCTCCCGAGGCCTTCACATCGCCGGTGTCGCTGCACGCAGGTCGACCGCCGCGGCCTTTCAAGGTCGCTTCGGGCTGACCGGCGGGGCTGTGGCGCGCAATGCCCAGGCGCGGCAGCTCAGGCTCGCGTTCGAGGAGCTCGGACCTGCGTGGATCAAGCTCGGCCAGCTCATCTCGGTTCGCCCAGATCTCTTTCCCGCCGAGTGGATCTTCGAAATGGAGCTGCTGCGCGACAACGTCCCTGCGCTACCAGCTACCGCCATCCGACGCGTCATCGCCCAGGACTTTGGCCGCCCTCCTGAGGCGATCTTCGCGAGCTTCGAGGACGTCCCAGTCGCCTCGGCGTCGATCGCGCAGGTGCATCGCGCGACTCTGGCGGCTGAGTACCGGCCCGTGGTGGGCGAGACACTGCCCGCGGGCACGCCGCTCGCGATCAAGGTCGTGCGCCCCGGTGTCGAGCAGTCAGTGCTGGCCGACATCGCCGCGGCGCGGCCGCTGGTCGAGCGCATCGCGAGGCTCGGCGCGGTTCAGCGCTTCAACTTGCCTACGCTGCTCGAGGAGTTCTCGGCATCGCTGGCAAGCGAGTGCGACCTGCGCAACGAGGCGCGCGTCGCCGACCGTTTTGCGTTCGACTTCCGAGCTGACCCGCTGGTCTTTGTGCCCCGCGTCGTGTGGCCGCTGACGTCTCGGCGGGTCGTGACGATGGAGTTCGCCGACGGCTGGCGCTTGAGCGATATGGACGACGCGGCGCGGCGCGGCATCGACGGGCGGGCACTGGCGATTCACGGCGCCGACGTGTTCATGCGCAGCGTGCTGGAGCTGGGCCGCTACCACGCCGACCTGCACCCTTCAAACGTGTTCGTCACACCGGATAGCCGCATCTGCTACCTGGACTTTGGGATCGTCGGAACCACCGCGCCATCGCAGCGAGAGTCGATCGCGCAGGTTCTGGCAGCAACCGTCTATGGAGATCCCGATCGCGCGCTTCGCTACAGCGCCGAGTTGGGGCTCGAGGTGCCTCAGTCCAAGGTCGCCGAGGTACGCCGACTCGTGGGCGAGCTGATGGCCACGACGCTCGGCGCGCCACGCGACGTGCGCGGCTTTGCGATCGGCTTTCTGCGCATCATGAACGACGCTGGCGTGGAGATCCCAGTGGGCTACGGGCTGCTGGTCAAGGCGCTGGTGACCGTCGAGGGCGTCGCGCAAGCCATCTACCCCGACATCGACATCATGGATGCCGCAAAACCGTACGCCACGCAGCTGATCGCCCAACAGATGATGTCGCCTGCGCGCCTCTACGCGCGGCTTCCCGGTGCGTTGAGGGCTGCGATGCGAGAGCTGGCCGGGTAGGCCGCTGGGCGGCTGGGTCGGCACGTCGTCGCGCCGACGGTCGCGAGCTTTAGGCCGTTTCGCGCTCCGCGTCGGCGAGGACCTCGTTCATCGAGCCGGTGCGGTAGCCCTCGAGGTCCAGCGCCCCGTAGCTAAAGCCGGCGTCCCGCACGGCGGCGGCGATTTCGAGTCGCTTGGCCCAGGCAGCGTCGAGCTCCTCGGGAGCCACTTCGATGCGGGCGATCGTTCCATGCGCACGCACGCGGAACTGCCCGATTCCCAGCTCGCGAACGGCGACTTCGGCCGCGGCGACGCGCGCCAGGCCCTCGTCGGTGATGGGCTCGTAGTAGGGGAAACGCGATGCGAGGCATGCCATCGACGGCTTGTCCCAGTTGGGCAAGCCCAGCTCGTTGGCAAGCTCGCGGATCTCGTCTTTGGTCAATCCAACGTCAGCCAGCGGGCTCGCGACTCTGAGTTCGGCGGCCGCGCGGCGTCCCGGACGGTAGTCGCCCAAGTCGTCGGCGTTGCTTCCGTCGGCGACCCACGTTAGCCCCTCGACCTCGGCCACCCGCCCAAGCAGAGTGAACAGCTCCATCTTGCAGTGGTAGCAGCGGTCCGGGTTGTTCGCCGAGAACCGTGGGTCGGCCAGCTCGTCGGTCTCGACCTCGATGAGTCGCAGCCCCAGACGTGCGGCTAGTGCCTGAGCGCCAGCGATCTCGGAGTCCGGGTACGTCGCCGACGACGCCAGCACTGCTGCGGCGTTCTCGCCGAGCTCGGCGTGTGCGGCAAACGCCAGAAGTGTCGAGTCGACCCCGCCCGAGAAGGCGACGAGCACGCTTCCGAGTTCACGGAGGCGAGCAAGCAGTGCATCGTACTTCTCGGCTGTGCTCATTCGGGGCGGCTCCTCGCGTTGTTGGTGGGTGCAGTATACCCGCGCCTCGCGTCGCAGGCTCGGCGCGCGGCGATTCGCACGGACTGAGTGCTAGTAGCTCGGCGGTTCAGCGCTACGGTCCCAGAGGTCTTCCTCGATGCCGTCATGCAAAGCGGTCGCGCGCGCCGCCGCGAAGAGCAGATCCGAGATACGGTTGAGGAATGCGAGCGAGTGAGCATCCACCGGCGCCTCGGAGGAGAGCGCGGCCACTCGGCGTTCTGCACGCCGGACGATAGTGCGCGCGAGGTGCAGGCGCGTGGCCGCCTCTCCGCCGGATGCCAGGACGAAGCCGCGCCATGCGCCTTCCGCTTGTACGAGCTGGTCGATAGCTGCCTCGAGGAACGCGACGTCGGCGTCGGATACCGCAGGTTCATCGGAGGACGGATTGGCGAGCGAAGAGGTGATGTTGAAGAGCCGGTGCTGGGCGAAGAGCAGGGCGGCTTGGAGGACCGGGTCGGTCACGGCTTGGCGAGCAAAGCCGAGCGCCGCTGCGGCTTCGTCGACCGTGCCGTACGCCTCGACGCGCGTCGAGGCCTTGCTCGTGCGCGAGCCGTCCGCCAGACCCGTCTGTCCGCTGTCGCCGCGCCGCGTGTAGATGCCCATACGCTGGTTCTCCTGCGTCCGATGATTGTGCGAGGGCTTATCGTACCGCTGCTGCGGGACGTGGCAAGGCACGGGGTGCCACGGCAGCGCTAGTGAATCTCTCGCAGCCGCATTGCCAGGTGGCCGAGAACGCCGGGATCGTCGACGACGCTGCCATCGGCGCCCACCACATGAAAGGTATCCAGCGCGATCCCGTCGACCGTCAGCACCTTGGCCCAGCGGATGTCGAGCCCAGTGGCCGAGACAGCGCGCGCCAGATCGTGGAGCAGCCCCGGACGGTCGGGCGCCGAGACACGCACTGCGGTGTCCCAGCCCGCCGAGATCGTCTCGACGCGCACGGGGCCGCTCTGACGGGCCGGGTAGTGCTTTCGGCGCTCGGCGAGGCGGGTCTGCAACTCGAGGCGGTCGCGCAGTGCCGCGCGCAAGAAGCGCTCGAGCTGGGTGAAGCTTTCGGTGGTGACGGCTCGGCGAGTGGCCGAGGTAACGACGAAACTATCGAGCACTACGCCGTCGCGAGAGCCGTATGCATCGAGCGCCAGGATGTCGAGGCCGGCCAGCGCGAACGCACCGGCGATACGCGCGAGCAGTTCGGGAGCGTCTATGGCCACGACCGTCACCGAGTGCGTGTCCGGCGTTGGGCCGGAACCGACAGCGATCTGCGCCTGCTCGGCGCCACCCATCTGCAGGCCGGCGACGAGGCGCGCGTCACGCACGATCTCGGCGGTGGTGCGGCTGGCCAGGTAGCGTAGCGGCGCGCCCTCAACGAATGCGCACTCGGCGCGCGGGGAGCCCATCATCGACGCGAGCGCCTCGGCGCGCACGGCCTCGCCGCGCTGCGCGATGCCTGCGCCATCGACGTCGTCGGAGAGCGCCGCGTCGAGGCGCGACACGAGCGCGCCAACCAGCGACGCCGTCCAGCGCGACCACGTGGCCGGGCCGGTCGCGAGCGAGTCGGCGGCGGTAAGCAGGTGTAGCGGTGCGAGCAGTTCTCGGCGGGCGATGCGAGCTGCGGCCAGCAGGATCGCGTCCTCGTCGTCCAGGTCGATGCGCGTGGCTGTCTCGGCGAGTGCGAGATGCAGGTGCACCAAGTCGCCGACGTCTTGGGCTGCCGCATCGCTCAGTCCGAATCGGCGCGCGGCCTCCTCGGCGGGCAAGGCGCCCCGGTCCGCGTGCCCTAGGCCTGGCTCGGTTTTGCCGATGTCGTGCGCCAGCCCAGCGACCTGTAAGACGCGCGGATGCTCGATCGCTTCCCGCGAGCGGGCCAGCGCGCCGTCAACCGGCATGTCCGCGATCAATAGCGTCGTGCGAAGCGAGTGGGCACCCACCGTGAACTCGTGGCCGATTCCGGGACGTCGTAGGGTCATCAGGTCGCGGAATCCCGGCAGCAGCGCGTCGAGGCGACCGGCCTGCGCAGCCTCCTCCAGCGCGTCGAGTGCGTTCTGACCTGCGTCGAATAGCGCGAAGAGCGCCTCAGGCGAGAGCGGGGTGTCGGCTTCCACCACGTCGCCGACGGCCCGCCTGCGCACGCGCGACAGCACAAGCGCGGTCTGCGCAAGCGCAAGCTGCACCTCGCCCGCCGAGACCGTCGCGAGCGCCTCGGTTGCATCGAGCGTCATTCGCGCGCCCAGCCCCGCGCGCCCCAGCTCGAAGCGCGCCGCCGAGACAACCTCAGCTGCGTGGCCGACGGTCGCAAGCTCCTCGGCCGTGGCTAGACCGGCGGCCAGCAGCGCCGAGGGATCGTGCGCGACGCTGCCGGAGACGACAGCCGCGGTCCAGACGAGCTCGTCGTAGTCTCGGCGGCCGCCTGCGTCCTCTTTGAGCTCGGGTTCGAGCAAGTATGGCGATCCGGGACGCGGCCTTGCCTCCAGCTCGCGCAGGAGTGTGCGCGAGCGCTTGCGCGCCTCGGCGGCGCCATCGGCGAGCACGTGGGCGACCCACTCCTCGTCGCCGGCCAGCGGGCGGCCCGTGAGCGCCGCGGTGCAGCTAGCGAGATCCTCGCGCATGGCTCGCAGCTGGCCTCTCGGCGTGCGGACCTGGTGGCCGACGTGCAGCCCTGCGTCCCAAAGCGGGTAGAGGACGGCTTCGACGAGCGGCTTGAGCTTGCGTTCATCGGCGTCGGAAAGGACGAGGATGTCCAGGTCGCTGGTGGGCAACATCGCGCCCGAACCCCAGCCGCCGAGCGCCGCTAGGGCGAAGCGGCCGCCCCCAGTCGCAGACGAAGCCGCCCGAGCAAGTTCTCGGACGGCTTCATCGGTCAGTGCTGCAAGTTCTCGTGCGGCCGCCACTCCCGGCTGGGCCGAGGAGATCAGGGCCTGTCGCTGGGAGAGGTAGCTCTCCACCTAGTGTTCTGCTCCGAGAACCTGGGCGCATTCGGCCAGCGCTGCACGTGTCATGCGGCGTTGCTCCTCACTCACGTACCTACCGGTACGCTCGATCGTCGCGCCTTGCCTGACGCGCGCATCGTTGCCCTCGGTGCTGCCCATGTTCTCGTCACAGAACACTGGCTACAGCGCCTCCGGCCCTCGCTCGCCGGTTCGGATGCGAACCGCGCTCTCGACGTCGGTGACGAAGATCTTGCCGTCGCCGATCTTCTCGGTTCGAGCGGCCTCGAGGATCGCGTCCTCGACCTTCTCGGAGATCGCGTCGTCGACGACGAGCTCGATCTTGACCTTGGGGACAAAGTCCACGGTGTATTCGGAGCCACGGTAGATCTCAGTGTGCCCCTTCTGGCGACCGTATCCGCGCACGTCGCTCACGGTCATGCCCTGCACGCCAAGCGCGTTGATGGCTTCCTTCACGTCATCGAGCTTGTGCGGCTTGATGATCGCCTCGATCTTCTTCACGAGTCGCTCCTTTGCCTATCGGCCAACTGTGCCGATCGTGTCCCGCGCGGCTGTGCCGCTCCAGCGTACCTGAAGTGAGCCGAGACTAGTCGAGTATGTAGCCCTCTTCGGAGTGTTCGCCGAGGTCCAGGCCGCGAATCTCGGTCTCCTCGTCGACACGAAGTCCGACGACGGCGTCCGTGAGTTTCAGGATGACGAATGACACTCCGAACGAGAAGAGGCCGGCTGCGAGAACGGCGATGAGCTGGATGAGGACCTGCGAGGGATTGCCGTAGAGCAGGCCCTCGTGGCCCTTGATACCAGCGTTGACTGCCGAGGTCGCGAACACGCCGGTGAGGATGGCGCCGGTCGTGCCGCCCACGCCGTGGACACCCACCACGTCCAGCGCGTCGTCGAACTTGAACTTCGCCTTGAGGAACAGGCCGAAGTAGCACACGATTCCCGCGATGGCGCCCATCGTGATGGCCGCCCAGGGCTCCACGAAACCCGCGGCGGGAGTGATGCAGACGAGTCCTGCGACAGCGCCGGACGCCGCGCCGAGAACCGTTGGTTTGCCGGCGTGCAGCGCCTCAACGATGACCCACGTGATGAGAGCCGTGGCCGCGGCGAGATGCGTGTTGAGGAACGCCGAGCCAGCCAGGCCGTTGGCCGCGAGTGCGGAGCCCGCGTTGAAGCCGAACCAGCCGAACCACAGGATGCCGGCGCCCAGCACCGTGAGCGGCAGGTTGTGCGGGTGAAACGCTTCCTTGCCCCAGCCCTTGCGCTTGCCGAGCACGATGACGGCGGCCAGCGCAGCAGCGGCCGAGGAGATATGGACGACGGTTCCGCCAGCGAAGTCCAGGGCGCCCATCTTGAAGAGCCAGCCATTGGGCTGCCATACCCAGTGAGCGAGCGGGCTGTAGACGAAGATCGCCCAAAGCACGGTGAACATCACGTAGGCCTTAAACTTCATCCGCTCGGCGACCGCGCCGGTGATGAGTGCGACCGTGATAATCGCGAACATGCCTTGGTACATCGCGTAGACCGTGTGAGGAATGGTCGCCGCGAGGGGAGCGAGCTGGTTGGAGATGCCGTTGAGCCCGACGTAGTTGAAGCCGCCGATGAACGGCGCGAGCGCTCCGCTACCGTCCGAGAACGCCAGGCTGTAGCCGAAGAGCGCCCAGATGATCGAGACGGTGCCCATGGCAAAGACGCTCTGCATCGTGGTCGACAAGACGTTCTTGCGCCGCACCATGCCGCTGTAGAAGGCGGCCAGACCCGGTGTCATGAACAACACCATCGCTGCTGACACGAGCATCCACGCTGTGTCGCCGCTATTGAGACCCTGCATCCCCGACCCCTTTGTTCGCCCGTGAACATTTCCGAGGTGTGTCCAAGCCGAGTCCGGCTTGTGACGCAACGTCAGATTATTGGATAGGTGTTTCGAGGATGTTTCGTGTTGATAGCCGAGACGTGACGCGGCATGCACTGTAGCGCATTGCGGACGAGGTCTCGGGCGGCACGGTGGTCGCTGAAAGCTACCGTCTCTGCGCCGCGTCTTGCTGGGCAGAGTAAGATGGACGTTTGAAGCGAAACCGACCCGCGAAGGGAACCGGATTGTCTCTCGACTGCATACAGATCCGCGGAGCACGCGAGCACAACCTCAAGGGGTTCGACCTCGAGATTCCGCGCGACAAGCTCGTCGTCATCACAGGTCTCTCGGGCTCAGGCAAGAGCTCGCTGGCGTTCGACACCATCTACGCCGAGGGCCAGCGCCGCTACGTCGAGTCGCTCTCGGCGTACGCGAGGCAGTTCCTCGGGCAGATGGACAAGCCCGACGTCGACCACATCGAGGGCTTGTCGCCCGCCGTCTCAATCGACCAGAAGACCACCAGCAAGAACCCACGCTCGACGGTGGGAACCGTCACGGAGATCTACGACTACCTGAGGCTTCTCTATGCGCGCATCGGTATTCCGCACTGCCCCATCTGTGGCCGAGAGATCCGCAAGCAGACGCCCGACCAGATCGTCGACCGCATCCTGGAGCTTCCTGAGGGCACGAAGTTCAGCGTGCTCGCACCGGTGGTCAAGGGTCGCAAGGGTGAGTATGGCAAGCTGTTCGAGGAGCTTAAGCGCGAAGGCTTCATGCGGGTGCGCGTGGACAAGGAGATGCGGACGCTCGACGAGGAGATCGTGCTCGACAAGAAGTACAAGCACGCCATCGACGTAGTGGTCGACCGCCTCGTGCTTAAGGCGAGCATCCGCTCGCGCCTGGCCGACAGCGTTGAGACTGCGCTTCGACTCGCCGAGGGAACCGCGCTGGTTGAGATCGTCGGTGGCGAGGAGTTGTCGTTCTCCCAAGCGCTCGCGTGCCCGGTGCACGGCGTCTCGATGGACGAGCTCGCGCCGCGCGACTTCAGCTTCAACGCGCCCTACGGCGCATGTCCCGATTGCGCCGGCCTCGGCTCGCGGCTTGAGGCCGACCCCCAGCTCGTTGTGCCCGACGACTCGCTGTCGCTGGCGCAGGGTGCGATCGCGCCCTTCTCTCCGGGCATGAACTACTATCCGCAGCTCGTGGCCGCCGCCGCCAAGCACCTCGGCGTCTCGGTGGACACGCCCTGGCACGACCTGCCAGCCAAGGTGCGCGACCAGCTCATGAACGGCCTGGGCGACACGCGCATCCGCGTCGACTACCTGACCCGCGATGGCCGAGAGACGCACTGGTACTCGCGCTACGAAGGCGCGCTGTCGAGCGTCATGCGTCGGTGGAGCGAGTCGGAGTCCGAGAACGTCAAGGACAAGCTCGAAGAGTACATGGCCGTCATCCCGTGCAAGACGTGCGGGGGTACTCGCCTGAAGCCCGAGATCCTCGCGGTCACGGTCGGTGGCAGCAACATTGCGGCCGTCACCAAGCTGGCCGCCGTGGATTCGCTCACCTTCTTCGAGCAGCTGGAGCTCTCCGAGCGCGACGAGACGATCGCTCGACGCGTGGTCAAGGAGATTCTCGAGAGGCTGCGCTTTCTGGTGGACGTCGGTCTCGACTACCTGACCCTCGAGCGCGGCACCGCTTCGCTCTCCGGCGGCGAGGCTCAGCGCATCCGGCTTGCGACGCAGATCGGCGCCGGCCTGATGGGCGTGCTCTACATCCTCGACGAGCCGTCCATCGGCCTG